>JANQKO010000677.1 GCA_028281075.1 Alphaproteobacteria bacterium
AGGATGACAACCTGGGTGGCTGCGGTGCGATTCTTTCACAGGCTCTCAGGATGAGGTTTTGATTTAATATCAATCCCCTACCTCATCCTGAGGAGGGCCAAAGGCCCGTCTCGAAGGATACATCGTCATGGTCAAATATATTGCCAAATGGCATTAGATTCGATATATAATGCCATAATTCTTGAGACTGTCATGCCACAGCTACTGCCCGTCAACACCGAGCCCCGCGACTTCGCGCCGGCGCCGATTTCGGATGCCGAGGCGGCGGCGATGTTCCGGGCGGTCCTGAACCTGTTCCGGCACTGGCAGATAACAGACGAGCAGGCCGCGACCCTGCTCGACCTGCCGGTCCGGACCTACCGCCGCTGGAAAACGAGCCGGCCCGGCCGCATCACCCGCGACGGCAATGCACGCCTGTCGAACCTGATGGGCGTGCACAAGGCGCTGCGCGTGATCTTCCGCGAGCCACAACGCGCCTATGCCTGGATCAAGGCGCCGAACGCCGCCTTCGGCGGCCACACGGCGCTCGACGTCATGCTGGGCGGCGAGCTGACCGACCTGATGCGGGTACGCCGCTACCTCGACGCCGAGCGCGGCGCCTGGTGATCGACGCGACAACGCTGCCGGTCGCCGCCGTTAACTGGCGGCCGGCATTCCGCATCATCCGGAGCGTCTTCCCGCCCATCGACCTGTTCGAGGACATCGCCGATCCGGCCGACTGGCCGCTCTTGATCTCGGCCGAGCAGAAGACCAATCCGCGGTTGATGGAGACCATCGGCAACCTCGACCTGGTGCCGGCGGAACGGCGCGTGGGCGGACCGGGCGCCAGCTTCCTGATGGCGCCGTTCACCCACGTGAGCCCCGACCGGCCGAGCCGATTCGGCGACGGCACGGCCGGCGTGCTCTATGCCGGCGACCGTTTCGACGTCGCCCTCCTGGAAACCGTCTATCACCACGGCCGCTTCATGGCCCGGACCGGCGAGGCGCCGGGCTGGACCTCGCAGTTCCGTGAAATCCTGCTCGACGTGGCCGGACGCCTGCACGACTTGCGTGGTGGAAATCCGGCCCATGCGGCCGTGCTCGACCCCGACGACCACACCGCCGGCCGGGCCCTCGACGCCGCCCTGCGTCGGACCGGCGCGGAAGGTGTGATTTACCCAAGCGTCCGCTGCGACGATGGTGACTGCGTTGGTCTGTTCTATCCCGACCTCGCCGCCAACGGCCGGCAGGGCCGCCATATCGACTACCATTGGGACGGAGCGCGCGTGGACCTCTACCGCGAGCCCGGTTCGGGCCGGGTCTACCGCATCGTTTGAATCGTCCCGGGAATGACGCTCAGCGTTTCAGCCCGACGCTTCTGGCCATGGCCAGGAGCGAGCCGCAATTGACCAGGTCATCGTCGCCGTCGCCGGCCCGGATCTCGGTCGCGGCGGCGTCGAGAACCGGTCCTGGTAGGGCATCTCGACGATGACACGCCCCGGCGCCACGACGGTCGCCGCCATGCCGAACGCGCGCACGAACGGCAGCCGCGACAGGAACGTCTCGACGTCGCGCGCCGCCATCAGGCCGGCGCCGCGGCCGGCGTCGTCCTGGCGGCGAACTGCAGCAACGCGGCCGCGACGCCGATCGCCACCAGGCTCCACCAGGCGACGGTATAGTCGCCGAAGACGTCGAAGCTGAGCCCGCCGAGCCAGGCGCCCAGGAACGAGCCGACCTGGTGGCTGAGGAACATCACGCCGAACAGCGTGCCGAAATTGACCGTGCCGAACATGGACGAGATCAGCCCGCTGGCCAGCGGCACGACGCTCAACCACAGGAAGCCCATTACCGCCGCGAACAGCAGGGTCGTCTCGACGCCGGCCGGGATCGTCACGTAGACGGCGATGGCGGCGGTGCGCGCCACATAGACCAGCGCCAGCATGACGCCGTTGCCGTAGCGCGCGCCAAGCCCGCCAACGATGAGGGTGCCGACGGCGTTGAAGACGCCGATGAGGGCCAGCGCGCCGGCGCCGACCGACGGCGGCATGCCGCACAGCTCCAGATAGCTCGGCAGATGCGTGGCGATGAAGATGAGCTGAAAGCCGCAGGCGAAGAAGGCAATGGTCGTGGCGACGAAGCCCTTGTGGGCGAACGCCGCGCGCATGGCGCGAAGCGGCTGCGGCCGGGGCCCGGCCGTGGCCGCAACCGGCCGGTCTTCCAGCGCGATGCCGCCAAGGCTGACCAGGCCGGCGATCGCGGCGAAGGCGAGCAGCGCGTCGACCCAGCCCCGCGTCTCGATCAGGTGCTGGCCCAGCGGCGCCAGGACCAGCGTCCCGATCGAGCCGGCCGCGGCGACGATGGCGACAGCCATGGCCTTCCTGTCGTCGGGCGCCTGCCGCGAGACGGCGCCGATGACGACGCCGAAGGCCGAGCCGGCCACGGCCAGGCCGACAAGCAGGCCGCCGCCGAGCTGCAGCCCGATGCCGCCGGCGAGCGCCATCAGCACGAGGCCCAGCGCGTAGACCGGTCCGGCGGCGAGCACGACGACACGGCCACCGAAGCGGTCGGCCAGCATGCCGGTCAACGGCTGGGTCAGGCCCCAGGCCAGGTTCTGCACCGCCATGGCGATGCCGAACCCGGCGGCGGTCACTTCCGCCGACCGCGCCATGGGTCCCAGGAACAGCCCCAGGCTCTGCCGCAGCCCCATCGAGACCGAGAGCACCACCGACGCGGCCACGACCAGGACGACGAGCGACAGCGTCCAGTCGGATCGGTGGCGGTCTTGGCGCATGTCTCTGTCCTTATAGATAGTGATCGTTATCTTTAGGGCATGATGCGCGATGCGTTAGAGTCGTGTCAAGGAGATGGCGCATGCGTTATTCGAAGGAGCACAAGGCGCGCACCCGCCGTGCCCTGATCGACGCCGCCGGCCGGGTCTTCCGCGAGAACGGCGAGGCCGGCGGCGGGGTCGATGCCGTGGCCGCCGCCGCGGGCGTCACGTCGGGCGCGGTCTACCGCCAGTTCGGCGCCAAGGAGGCGCTGTTCGAGACCGTGATCGCCGACGGCATGGACCGGCTGGCGAGCTTCCTCGCGGCCGCCCGGGACAAGGACGGCGACGCCTGGATCCGCGACGTGATCGACTATTACGTCGGCCCGTCGCATGTCGGCGACGCGGGCGGGGGCTGCCTGCTGCCGACGCTGAGCCTGGACATCAGCCGCGGCGACGACGGCGCCCGGGACGCCTATAACGACGGCCTGGCCCGGGCGATCGCCGTATTGACGGACGATCGGACCGGACCGGGCATGGCCGAGCCCCGCGCCGCCCACCTGCTCGCCTCGCTCCTGGGCGCCGTGATCCTGGCCCGGGCGACGGGCGACGACGGCCTGCGTGACGACCTGCGGAAGGCCTTGCTGGCGCAGTTCGGCGCCGAGCCGTGACCGCGTTTCCCGCGACGAACGGCCGATGGACCCGCTGACACAGGGCGCGCTGGGCGCGGCGCTGCCCCAGGCGACGCGCCACAAGACCCAGGTCGGCATCGCCGGCGCGCTCGGCTTCGTCGCCGGCATGGCGGCGGACCTGGACGTGTTGATCCGTTCCGAGGCCGATCCGCTGCTGTTCCTCGACTATCATCGCCAGTTCACCCATTCGCTGGTGTTCATTCCGGTCGGCGGCCTGATCTGCGCGCTGGCGCTGCACTGGCTCGTGGGCCGGCGCTGGCGGCTGACCTTCGCGCGGACATGTCTGTTCTGCACGCTGGGTTACGCGACGCACGCCCTGCTCGACACGGCGACGTCCTACGGCACGATGCTGTTCTGGCCGTTCAGCGACGCGCGGTTTTCCTGGAGCATCGTCTCCATCGTCGACCCGCTATTCACGCTGCCGGTCGTGATCCTGGTCGTGCTGGCCGGCCTGCGGCGAAAACCGGCGCTGGCACGCCTCGCGCTGGCCTGGGCCGTGATCTATCTGGCGGCCGGCGCGCTACAGCACCAGGCGGCGCGGACCATGGCCGGCGAGATCGCGGCCGCCCGCGGGCATGCGCCGCTCCGCCTCGAAGTGAAGCCGAGCTTCGCCAATATCCTGGTCTGGAAGACGATCTACGAGACGCCGGACCGGTTCCACGTGGACGCGGTGCGGTCGGGCATCCGGCCAAGGGTGTTCGCCGGCGTGTCGGTGCCGAAGCTCGACCCCGCCCGCGACCTGCCCTGGCTCGACCCGGCGTCGCAACAGGCCCGCGACATCGAACGCTTCCGCTGGTTCAGCGACGGTTTCGTCGCGATAGCCCCCAACCATCCCAACCGGGTCATCGACATCCGCTACTCGTTCCTGCCCAACGACGTGAACGCCCTCTGGTCGATCGAGCTCGCCCCCGACGCGCCACCGACCGCCCACGTCCGCTACCGGACCCACCGCGACCGGGCCGGCGAAAGCCTGGGCAAGCTGTGGCGGATGGTGTCCGGTGGCTAGCCCGCCAAATCGCTATCCGCTCGTGAAGAACGGCATAACAAGACCGGTCCCCGCGAGCAGAAAACAACCGCCCGCTATCCAAAGCCACTTAACGTGCCCGTCTGAAAACCGTTGGGCGATGATGAGTTGGCGGGCGCGCTCCAGGTCTTCGGATGACATGGTGCCCTTCTTTGCGAGATCTTGGAGTGCGCGAAAATGCCTGCTCTGCCCGACAAGGCCGACCAATGGAATGAACAGAGAAATCGACGCCGCGAGCGCAACGACATCGGACAGCCATCCGGCATTCTGGACGACCCACGCCATCATGTCGGCAGTTGGGCGCCGAGAGAGCCCACGACTTCGACCGTCAATGGCACGGTCATGAAATCAAACCTGTCTTCCCCGGTGTTCGTCACGTCGATATGTGCCTGACCACCAGCGACAATGACATGCGTTAACGACAGTATGCCCGGCCCCGATGCGTGTCGAAGCGTGCCCGGACCCGCCAGCCCCAAAACAAGCACCCCCCGTTTTACAGCCAGTTTCCCCGCTTTGCCGGGCGCCGCCGACCAAAAGCCGCACACACCAGGCTCGAACAGATTCGCTCGGCCGCGACTGGACGCGATGAGGCCGTTTATGGCGCTGCGGATCTCGTCGAGAGCAGGTCCGCGCACGAAAGACCGGACAATCGTCGCGCACGCTTCCAGGTCCACTGTTTCATCCGTGAGCTTCAGCGCCCCGCCATCACCGACCAGCCCGACCCAATCCTCGATCGCAGGCCAGTGCGGCGCATCCATCACGAACTTGACGCCAAGGGTCGAGAGGAGCGGCCGCAGCTTTCGATAGCTCGGCCCCTCCGGCATCTTGCCGCTCTCGATTTCACTGATCTGGCCCTGCTTCAATCCCACCCGGCCCGCGAGCTCGGCCTGCGTCAGGCCCCGGGTTTCCCTGGCGCGCTTCAGCACGACCCCGATTTCTATCGCCGCCGGATCAAAGGTCTCGAAACCAAGCCCGCTCGGGCGGTCAGCGATGGAATCGAGCATGCCGGCAAAATCGGTCGTGTTCTTGACCGGCTTACCATGCATCGGAAGACGTGCCTTGCCGACCCGAACGGGCTTACCCATGGCGCGGGCCTTTCCGGCAATGTCGGTCATGGCGTCCTCCTTCAGGTCAACGACAGGACGCGCGGCTCGATCACTCTTGTCCACCAAACTTCGGGATCATTGTCCGGGTAGCGATAACAGGCTGAAATCGCGACCAGTCTGATCGATCCATCGCCTTGCATGCTGGCTGCATAGGCAAGTGACGGCGTGTCGGGAAGACGATAGACATTCCAGTCGTCCGTCTCCTTCCAAATGGCGATGCTCGAAAGGTAATCGACCATCGCCCTGGCGGATTTGCGTCCGAGCTGCACCTCCAAATAATCCAATACAAAGCTCCGCAGGCGGGTTTGAGAAGGCCCGTCTCCGGCGGTGAGGACTGCATCGCCGGCATCATTCGAATCTGGTCCGAATGCGCCAAGGCGACCGGTAGGATCCTCGAAATATTCGATCGAGACCCTGCTCACCATCTCTTCAATATAATGAATTCGTTATAATTTTACAAACCCGCCCATAAAATCACCCTTAATAGTTGTATCTAAATATATTCTGCAGCCAAATCAAAATGTCCGAGCGTTTTCGGATTTTTGGGCTTACCAAATCTAACAGGGGTTGTCCCCAATCATTTCGACGTTCGAACCCCTGTGATCCTGCGTGCACGGATCTGGAAGACCCGACAGCGATGAGATCGCCTTATTCGGGCCAGAGCGCCGTCTGTGGGTGGAACTGCGACCAGGCGAACCAGAATGCCTGATGGCTGCCGATATCGGCGCCATCCGCGTCCACAGCTCTGATACCACCGGCATCGAGTTCCAGGCGGACATTTTCAAAACCGATCTCTTCGCCCCTTGTCAAAGCCACCATTGCCTTGCTGCGCTGGAACGCTACCGGCTTGCCGGACGCGGTGATCGCGCCGATAATGTCCTCGTGAACCGGCAACCGCGGATCGACATCGCCGATCGGGAAAATCGGCCCGTTCGCGTCCCTTGTATTGCGAAAATCGGGATCGCGGCCAAGCGCCAGCCGTTCGGCCAGCACCGTCGTGTCGGGGTGATCCCGCTTCCACCGACCCCAGTCGGTGGTGACGACGGTGGCCTGCTCGAGCCGCAGCTTCTTCTCCGCGAGCGGGCCCGTCACCGCGTGCCCGAGGAACGTATCGAACACGGAAAACGTGTTGAGGTCGTACATCACCTTGTTCGACCGGATCAGCAGTCCCGACGTGCGCAGGATCGGCCGTTCAATGCCGTCCGGCAGTTGGTCGGTGAAATAGGCCTGCGCGGCGCCGCATAAGGTGCAGTAGGGGATGCCGAGGTCGCGGCCGCCCAACGTGTCGTTGACCATCTCGCGCACTTCCATGATGCGTCGCGGATAGGCGCGCGATTCACCGTTCACGGTGATGCCAAAGACGATGTCGCCATCCTCGAGCCAGGTGGCGTCTTCGGCGCTGGTGACGTCAGGGTTATCGGCGGCGGGAATGCAATTGCACACCTCATCGGTCTTGTCATGAGCGCGATCGTCGATCAGCACGCCACCCCACGACACCAGCCGCCAGTCGATATCGCCTTCGACAAAGATCCTGTCCCAGCCGGGGATGATGCTGGTGAAAATGGTCCGTTTCACCTCGAGGTAACCGGGCGGCGCCGGAATGTCCCATGCGATGAGATGGTCGGTCACGATCCCCCACGCATTTTCCGTTCGCAGATTCTTGCCCAGCAGATCGGAGGCCGCGGTGGCGAGGATCGCGTTCAGCTCGGGCCCCGTGGCGAAGCGCATCAAATCGCTGATCATCCAGGCCAGCCGAGGGTCTTTCGACGCCGAGATTTCGACCAGCGCCAGTGTCTGATCCCTGCCCCAGCTCGACTTGGCCATGCTGTCGATAAAGGCCACCTTTACGGCGGACCGCACTTCCTCGGACAGCGGACCTTCCGGTACGGGTGGCGGGTTGCCGAATGTCTCGATCACGGAGGCC
>JANQKO010000684.1 GCA_028281075.1 Alphaproteobacteria bacterium
GGCTTCCGCGACTTCACGCGCATCGCCGCCTCTGACCCGGTGTTCTGGCGCGACGTGTTCCTGAACAACCGCGAGGCGGTGCTGGAGATGCTGGGCCGCTTCACCGAGGACCTGATCGCGCTGCAGCGATCGATCCGCTGGGGCGAAGGCGACCGGCTGCTGGACCTGTTCACCCGGACCCGCGAGATCCGGCAGCGGATCATCGACGCCGGACAGGAGACCGCGGCGCCCGACTTCGGCCGTCGTCCGAAAGCAACGGACGAAGCCGCCCAATGAGAACCGGCCCGAGATAGGCCGACCCGTCCTGCAGCCGGACCGGCACGGACAGCACCCCGCCGCCGGCCGCCGCCAGCAGGCCCAGCGCCGTCTTCGCCAGGTCGAGGTCCCGGGCGCGGACCCGGCCGGCCGCCGCCGCGGCGTCCAGCAGCGCCTCGTGGCCGCGGATCCGTGCCGTCATCTCGCCGGCCGGCCGGGTGGTTTCGTCGAGCTGCAGCGTGCCCGACGCCGCCGCCTGCACCGCGCCCCAGGTCAGGTCGAACTTCTGCACCTCCAGCCTGCCGCCGGCATCGCGCCAGGCGATCACCGCGTCGGCCGCGGGCAGGCCGTTCGGCAACGCGCCGGTCAGGCCCAGAATGACGTCCAGCAGGTCGATGTCGCGCCCCAGCGGCGCCTCGACGCCCGCCGGCAGCCGCAGGCCCTCGACCTTCAGCGCGGCGTCGCCGAGCCGGTTCGTCGCCTCGGCCCGGCGCATGTGCAGCACGGCGCGGCGGACCGTCGCCGGCCCGGGCAGGTCGGCGCTGCGCAGTTCCATGTCGTCGGCTTCGAACGACAGCCGCAGCGGCCTGCCGGCCGTCGTCGCGCGGTAGCTGCCGACATTTTCGGCCATGGTCACGTCGACCACGCGGCTCCGCCGCCGCTCGACGAAGGCGATGCGCTGGCGGCCCTCGAAGTGGAACAGGATGTGGGTCAGGTTCCAGGGATGGGCGACGGCGGCGATCCGTTCGCCTTCCCAGGCCGGCGCCGCCGGGCCGCCGGGCCGGGCCAGGCGGGGCGCCGTTACCGTGGCCTCGAGGCGGAACGGGAAGCCGCCGACCCGAACGTCGTCGTAGCCGACGGTCCAGCCGCGGGCGCGCTGCTGGCTGGCCCAGGCGTCGAGCCGTTCGGGCACCAGGCCGGCGAGATAGAACCAATAGGCGGCATAGCCGAGCGCGACCGCGACGACGACGCCAAGGAGGACAAAATATCGCATCAGGCAGCCTGTTCCGATCCGGTCGGGGCGTTATAAACGGCCATAAGGCACCGGTCGATAGCACGGACCGCCACGGCCGGCGCCGCGCGGACGACGTACGCCGTCCGACTTCTTGACCTGGAGGACCAATCGCCGCCGTGAACGCCTGTTTTCCGCCGCCGCCGCGTCCCGACCTTGTCCTGCCCGACGGGGATCTCTGGGTGTTCGGCTACGGCTCGCTGATGTGGCGGCCGGGCTTCGCGCATCTCGACAGCCGGCCGGCGCGCCTGCACGGCTATCACCGGGCGCTCTGCGTCTGGTCCTGGGTGCATCGCGGCACCGAGCGGCAGCCGGGCCTCGTGCTCGGTCTCGATCTCGGCGGCTCCTGCCTCGGCCGCGCGATCCGGGTCGCGGCGCGCGACAAGCGGGCCGTCGCCGACTATCTCTACGCCCGCGAGATGGTCACGCCGGTCTATCAGCCGGCGCTGCTACCGGTCCGGATCCACGGCCGGGTCCGGACGGCGCTGACCTTCACCATCGATCGCGCCCATCCGCAATATGCCGGCAAGCTGAGCGACGCGACGGCGGCCGAGGCCGTGCGCCATGGCCGCGGCGTCAGCGGCCCGAACCCGGAATATCTCGCCAACACCGTCGCCCACCTCGACGAGCTCGGCATCAGCGACGGCCCGCTGCACCGCGTCGCGGCGCTGCTCGGGCTCGGCTGATACGCGCCCGCAAGGGCGGGTCACGAAGGGTCGTCCATCGGGCGCCGATCAACGCGGTTTGGCATCATCCGCCACCAGGCCCAGCCGCGCCTGGCGCAGCAATTGCCGGCTGCGGAACAGGACCTGCTCCTTCCAGTCGTCGGTGTCGGGATAATACTGCTTGCGGATCTGTGCCTTGATGCGCCTGGTTTCGGAGTGGTCCCAGTCGTGCTTGCCGTATTCGTGCAGCCAGTTGTCCTCGCGCAGCGCCCGGCGGCCGGCCTCCATGTCGTAGGTGCCGTATTCCAGCGCCACGTAGGTCAGCTTGTCGCCCAGCACGCGCTGCCAGTTCTGCTCCGACAGGCCGACCTTCGGCACCGACGACGAGGTGCCGAGGCTGGGCACGGTGACGGAATCGCCGAACCAGCGCACGGAACGTTCCAGCCCGACGCTGCCGGGCTCGTGGCCGCTGATCGGCTCGCCATAGCCGAACGGGCCCAGGCCGGTGTGATAGTCGATCACGGCGACGCCGTCGCGGCCGGCGAGGTCGAAATCGTCGAACACGGCTTCCAGCGTCCGGCGCGACCAGGTCGGCCCGCTGCCGCCGTAGAACATGCCTTCGCGATGGGTGTACTGGCCGCCGCCGCGCGCGACCTGGAAGGCGTGCTCGCCATGCTCCTGGCGCCAGGCGGCGAGCCTGGCCTCGGCCGCGTCGAACACCGGCCCGCTGATCTCGCGCGGCACGAAGGCGTCGGCCAGTTCGGCATAGCCCGGGTTTTCCGGCACCGGCCGGTCGAAATCGACGTGGTTGCGGTTCAGGTCGACGCCTTCCTCGGTCACCCGGCGCAGCCAGGCGAAGCCATGCGGGTTGATGGCGTGGATCATCAGTGCCGCCATGCCGTCGGCGAGGCGCGCCGGTCCGCCGGCGGTCAGCCAGTCGACCTGCGCGCCCGAGCCGCAGAAGCCCTCGACGCCGTGCGTCGCCGACACCGTGGCCAGCACCAGCCGGGCGTCGCGCGGGCCGATCCAGGCGACGTCGGTCGCCAGCGCCTCGCCCGCCGGTCCCCTGTTCGGGTTCCGGTAGGTCTCGATCGTGCCGCCGGCCGCGTCGACGGCGGCGGTGAAACGCCCGCGCGCTTCGCTATAGTCGGCCGAAAAGCAGGCCGACAGGTCCATCCCATGATCCATCTGGCTTTCCCGTAAATGACAGGCCGGACCGCACACTATATTTTCGAGTGCGGGTGGCTTTCAAAGCCAATCGTCGGTTATTGCCAGCGGGAGCGGCGGATATGGGTGCGGCGGAGATCAAGGCCTGTCTTTTCGACGTGTTCGGGACCGTCGTCGACTGGCGCGGCGGCATCACGCGCGCGGGCGAGGCGCTGGGCCGCGCCAGGGGCATCGAGGCGGACTGGGCCGCCTTCGCCGACGGCTGGCGCGGGCTTTACCAGCCGGCGATGGAGAAGGTGCGCAGCGGCGGCATGGACTGGGTGCCGCTCGACGTGCTGCACCGCATGAACCTGGACGAGATGCTGGCGCGGTTCGGCATCGACGGTCTCTCGGAAGACGAGATCGACCATCTCAATCGGGCCTGGCACCGGCTCGATCCCTGGCCCGATTCCGTCGCCGGCCTGACCCGGCTGAAGGCCAAGTTCATCATCGCCACGCTGTCGAACGGCAACATCGCGCTGATGGTCAACATGGCGAAGCGCGCCGGCCTGCCGTGGGACATGGTGCTCGGCGCCGAGATCGCCCGGGCCTACAAGCCGCAGCCCGAGGCCTATCTGCGCTCCTGCGCCGCGCTTGGCCTGGACCCCGGCCAGTGCATGCTGGTGGCCGCGCACAACAGCGACCTGCTCGCCGCCGCCGGTTGCGGCATGCGCACGGCCTTCGTCTCCCGCCCCACCGAATACGGCCCGCACCAGGACAAGGATTTCGAGGCCGAGCACGACTTCGACTATGTCGCCCGCGATTTCCTCGACCTGGCGGACCAGTTGGGGTGTTGAGGTTGCGCGGCTGGCAAGCTGCCGAAATGATCCGATATCGCGGCCGACTATCCTTCGAGACGGTCCCTATCGTGGCTTGTTCGGGATGAGGAGTCTTTTGAATTCAACGGCTTATCCTCGTCCTGAGGTAACCGGGGCAAGAGTCCGGGCGTATTCGGATTCCTTGGGATTCCCTCATCTATTAGGGACTGTCCCTATTGATTTCCCGCGCGAA
>JANQKO010000057.1 GCA_028281075.1 Alphaproteobacteria bacterium
CCGACCGGCAACGCCGTCGCCAAGGAGGCCGAGCACCTGCGCATGTTCCACAACCACATGTCCATGCAGGCCGGCGCCTATCAGAACGGCACCTGGGTCGTCGGCACGGCCAAGGCCGGCATGGAGGAGGGCGTGCACATGATGGCCGGCTCCTGCATCGTCGCGCCGACCGGCGAGATCGTGGCGCTGGCGACCACCGACGGCGACGAGGTGATCACCGCGCGCGCCGACCTCGGCCGCGGCCAATACATCAAGGAAACGATCTTCAACTTCGCCGACCACCGCCGCACCGAGCATTACGGCATCATCGTCGAGCAGACCGGCGCCGTGCCGCCGGCCGAATGAACCCCGAACCCGCCGCCCCGGAACCGGAAGGACGCGTCATGAGCCAGCGTATCGTCGTCATCAACCCGAACTCGACCGAGACCGTGACGCGGGGCATCGATGACGCCATGGCCGACCTGCGCTTCGCCGACGGGCCCGCGATCGACTGCCTGACGCTCGCCGAGGGCCCCCCCGGCATCGAGACCCAGCGCCATGTCGACGGCGTCGTCGATCCGCTTTGCGAGATGATCAAACGCGAGGACAACCAGGCCGACGCCTTCGTGGTCGCCTGCTTCTCCGATCCGGGCCTGCATTCGGCCCGCGAGACCACGGCGCGGCCGGTGCTGGGCATCTCCGAATGCGCCATGACCACGGCGCTCAACCTGGGCGACCGTTTCGGCATCATCGCCATCCTGCCGGCCTCGGTGTCGCGGCACCGGCGCTACATCCGGCAGATGGGCCTCGACGACCGCTTCGCCGGCGAGCTGCCGATCGGCGTCGGCGTCACCGGGCTCGACCAGGAAGACAAGGTCGAGGCGCGCATGGCGGAAGTCGGCGGCCGCGTCGTCGACGAGTTCGGCGCCGACGTGCTGATCATGGGTTGCGCCGGCATGGCCCGCTACCGGACCCGGCTGGAAGACCGCCTCGGCGTGCCGGTGATCGACCCCAGCCAGGCCGCCGTCGCCCAGGCCATCGCCGCCGTGCGCCTCGGCTGGAAGACGGGGCCGGCGCGGACGCACTGACGGACCAGGGCCCCTATTCCGCCGCCCTCCGGGTCGTCCACGCGTCGGGATCGAACAGCGGCTCCTGGTAGTCCAGCAGGTCCTGGAACTGCCGTTCGACGTCGTCCGCGAACAGGCCCCTGGTGATGCCGCCGATCAGGCGCGGCAGGCTGTATTTCAGGCCGTTCATGCCGCCGCCGGAAAAGCCGATGCTGAGCGTCGCGCCGAAGGTGAAGACGTGCAGGTGGCGCAGCCAGGGCACCGCGCCCGGCACCTTCTCGGTCAGCGCGCAGGCCGGGTCGAGATAGGGGTAGCCGGCGATCCAGGGATTGGCCTCCGCGGGCGGCGGCGTGTAGCGGTCGGCCCAGGTGGCGGCGTGGGGCGCGATGCCGGCCAGTTCCGGCCGCAGGCCCATGTCGACGGTGATGCCGGTGCCGCAGATCGCGAAGTCGGCGTGCGTCACGCCCTTCGGCGTCTCGATGCGGATACGCCCGCCGTCCATGCGCACCGCGTCCCATGGCGCGCCGGTATGTAGATGGAAGTTCGCGTGCCGGGTCGCGCGTTCCCAGGTCTCCGGCGGGCAGGGCTCGCGCTGGCGCAGCAGGTAGTTCATGAACCGCCAGCGCCAGGCGGGCGTCAGCTCGGCGAAATTGCGCAGGAAGCCGGCCAGCTCCAGGTGGATGAACGGCTGCACCCGGTTCAGCGCCGCGCGGCGTGAAAACAGGTGCACGTCGGCCGCGCCCCGCTCCAGCGCCACCGAGGCCTGATCGAAGGCCGAGGCGCCCGCGCCCAGCACGGCCACGGTCTTGCCGGCGAGCGCGGCGAAGTCGATGTCCGGATCGGCGGCGTGGCAATAGCGGTCGGCCGGCAGGGCGTCGCGGATTGTCTCCGGCACGTACCATTCGCCGGTGCCGTCGAGGCCGGTGCAGTAGACCAACTTGCGGGCATGGATGGCGTCGGGCGTGCCGGCCCGGCTCAGGTGCAGGCGGAAGATGCCGTCGACCGGCTCGGTCCGTTCCAGCCGGCAGTCGTTCTCGACCGGCAGGTCCAGCAGCCGGCGGAACCAGACCAGGTAGGCCATCCAGGTCTCGGTCGGGATCTTGCCCAGCGCCGCCCAGGCCCCGGCCCCGTGCTGGGCCTCGAACCAGGCCCGGAAGGTCAGGCTGGGCTGGCCGAGGTCGATGCCGGTCAGGTATTTCGGCGAGCGCAGGGTCGGCATGCGGGCAAAGGTCGTCCACGGGCCTTCGCGGCCGGCGGGCGCCGCGTCGATCACCAGCACGTTCTCGACCTTCTCGCGGCGCAGGCCGAAGGCGGCGGCAAGCCCGCTCTGCCCGGCGCCGACGATGACGACGTCGTAGACATGCGCGCCGTCCGGACCGGCGGCCGGCCGCAGCCACGGCTTCGTCGGATAGGCGGTGATGTCCAGGTCGTGCGCGACCCGCGCCTCCAGCGCCGCCAGGTCCGGAATGCCGCTCGCCGTCATGGCCCAACTCCCGATGTCGGAGGATATGGTCGGCGGGTGATATCGGTCTCCGGCACCGCCGCCCGGTCTTGAACCTCCCGTTGACTTAGATCATTTGGCCGCCCGCGCCAAACTGTCAGCATCTCGTCAAATTACTGTCATATGCCGGCAACGGAGGCCGTCATGCTGACCTGGGAGGATTGCCTCGGCTGCTGCGACGTCGAAGAGGATCTGGTCGACGCGGTGGCCGAGCATGAACATCTGCCGGAAATGCTGGCGCTCGAGATGACGAACTATCTCGTGCACACGGCCGAGGGCGGACCGCGCCTGAAGCAGATCATCCTCGACGATATCGACGCCGCCCGGGCCCGCGGCGATCTGGCGCACGCCGCCAGGCTGGTCGCGACCATGCGCCATTTCATCGACTACGCGCGCGCGCATCACCTCAAGCTTTGAGCGCCGGCCGCGCCGACCTCGTCGCGCGCGGCCGCACCCAGCGCGAGCGTGAACAGGCCGGACAGCAGCAGCAGCGCCGTCGCCGTGCCGAGGCAGCCGACCAGCCCGCCCCACTGGTAGGCGAGTCCGGAGAGGAACGTGCCCAGCAGCCGGCCGGCGGCGTTGGCCATGTAGTAGAAGCCGACATTGAGCGCGACCTTGTCGGGATCCGAGAACGCCAGGATCAGGTAGGAATGCAGTGACGAGTTGACGGCGAAGATCAGCCCGAAAACGGCGAGGCCGCCGATCAGCGTGGCGGCGGCGTCGGCGCCGAGCTGCAGGCCGCCGGCGATGGCGAGCGGCGCGGCGGCGAGCGCGAAGACCCAGACCTGCGCCGCGCGCACCTCCGCCGTGCGGCCGTCGGCCGAGCGCGCCGTCAGCCGCGGCGCCACGCCCTGCACGAAGCCGTAGCCGATGATCCAGAGCGCCAGGAAGCTGCCGACCTCGACGAAGCTCCAGCCCAGCACGTCGTAGAGGAAGACCGGCAGGCCGACCACGAACCAGACGTCGCGGGCGCCGAACAGGAACAGCCGCGCGGCCGACAGCCGGTTGATCGCCCGCGACTTGGACAGAAGCTGCGAGAACCTGGTCTTCGTCGTCGCCCGGCCCATCTCGGCCGGCAGCGACAGCCGGGCCGCGACCAGGATCACGGCCAGCACGCCGGCCAGGATCCACAGGCCCTGCATGAAGCCGACGGTCCCCAGCAGGAAGCCGCCGAGGAAGAAGCCGCAGCCCTTGAGCGCGTTCTTCGAGCCGGTGAGCAGCGCCACCCATCTGAACAGCGCCGAATGCGCGTCTGCCGGCACCACCAGCTTGATGGCGCTCTTGGCGCTCATCTTCGACAGGTCCTTGGCGACGCCGGAGACGCCCTGAATGACCAGCACGACCAGCACCGAGGTGGCGGCCGGCCAGGTCGGGTCCAGCGCCGACAGCGCCAGCAGCGCGGCGATCTGCAGCGACAGCCCGGAATAGAGCGTCAACGTCAGGCCGAAGCGCGCGGCGATCCAGCCGCCCAGCAGGTTGGTGACGATGCCCATGAACTCGTAGAGCAGGAACAGCATCGCGAGCTGGAACGGCGTGTAGCCCAGATTGTGGAAGTGCAGCAGCACCAGCATCCTGAGCGCGCCGTCCGAGAGCGTGAAGCTCCAATAGGCCGCGGTGACGATGGCGTA
>JANQKO010000099.1 GCA_028281075.1 Alphaproteobacteria bacterium
GCGCCGATCCGGTGGGCTTCCCGCCGGATCTCGGCGACACGCTCCTCGGTGATGTCCTCGCGCCGCAAGCCGTCGTTGACGATGCCCCGAAGTTTCAACAGCTAGCCCTCAACCAAACCTGCCGCGCCCGCCCGAAGAAATGGGAGCCCGTCGAAAAACGCATGCAATTGCCGCGGCGGTCCTTAGTATTTCTGCCTTCTTACCTATACCCGGCAAAGGTGACAGGGCAAGCGTCGCGATGAAAATAGCAGCAGTCGAGTTGACGGGACGGGGTTTGACCCTGGAGCCGTTCGCAAGGGCGCATTATGACGGGCTGGCGGCGATCGCCGACGACCCGAACATCTGGCCCTATATGGGCCTGGATGCGTCGGGCGGCGGCTTCGATGCCTGGTTCGCCGCCGCCGAGGCGGCCTCGGCAAGCGGCGGCGATGTCCACTTCGTCGCCCGCCGCAACGCCGATGGCCGGCTGGTCGGCAGCAGCCGGTACCTGAACATCTTTCCCGAGCACAAGCGGCTGGAAATCGGCAATACCTGGTACGCGCCGGACGTCTGGGGCAGCAAGGTCAATCCGGAATGCAAGCTGCTGCTGCTGCGGCACGCCTTCGAGACGCTGCGGCTCAATCGGGTCGAATTCCGCTGCGACGCCCGCAACGAACGCTCGCGCGCGGCGTTGCACAAGCTGGGCGCCGTCGAGGAGGGCGTGCTGCGCCGCCACATGATCGTGCAGCACGGCTATGTCCGCGACAGCGTGCAGTTCGGCATCACCCGGGACGACTGGCCCGGCGTCAAGGCCGGCCTGGAGGCGCGCTTGGCCGCCTGACGGCCCTATCCGGCGACCGGCAGCCCGCCGGTGCAGACGTAGAGCAGGCAGCCGGTGTCCGACCAGGCGCTGTGCGCGCTGCCGGCGGGGCAGCGCAGCCAGGTCCCCGCCGTGTAGGTGCCGTCTTCATCGCTGACCGATCCGCGCAGCACGAAGGCTTCCTCGCCGCCGGGATGGGCATGGCGCGGCGCCCGGGCGCCGGGGGCGAAGCGCACCAGCCGGATCGCCTCCGGAAAGCCCGCCTGGCTGTAGAGCGGCTTGACCTCGACCCCGTCGGCCGAGCCCGGCGACCAGTCCAGGCCGGCGCTGTCGGTGGCGGCGGTCCGGCGATCGCGGCCGGCATATTGCCGCAGCTTGACGAACAGCGTGCAGCCGTCGTCGGACCAGGGCGCGTGGCCGTGGCCTTCCGGGTTCAGCAGGTGGCTGCCGGCCGGATAGACGCCGTGCTCGTCGGCCCAGGTGCCGTCCAGGACCAGGATCTCCTCGCCTTCCGGATGGCCGTGATAGGGAAACCGCGCCCCGGCGTCGAACCGCACAATCGAGGTCACGCGCCCCGCCTCGGGCGGCCCGACATGGTCGAGCCGTTTGCGCCAGATGCCGGGTGCCGGGCTGGCGACCCAGTCCATGGCGGCCGAGTCCACGACCGCGCGTCCGAAATGGCTCGGATCGATGGCCAACGCCTGTTGTGACGACATCGTTTCTAACTCCCGGCCTTCGCCGCGTCCCAGTACTGGTTGTTGAGATAGCCGATCATGCTGTCGTGCTGGCCTTCGAGGCAGGTGCGCATGCTCCGCGCCAAGCCGTAGCTGGCGCCGTGGTCGCAGTGGAACCAGGCGAAGCGCAGCGCCTCCACCGTGTTCGGCGTCAGCGTCGCATAGCGCGGGTCGGCCGTGGTCATCCGCCACAGCGACTGCCGGGCGGCGGCGTCGACGCGCCCGCGCGGCGGCAGCGCGTTGATCATCTGGCTGGCCAGGCGCGCCGCGACGATGCGGTCGCCCTCGGAATCGACCAGCGTGTCGCCGAGCGCCCGCAAGGGACCGGTGGCGAGTGCCAGCTCCAGCTCGTCCTGCGGGTTGTCGTCGCCCGGAACCGGCGCCGGGATCAGCGCGACGTTCTGGCCGACCGACACCGAGACGCCGGCCAGCCCCAGCTCGCGCACGCGGTCGGCGGCCACCGTGATCCGGACCGCGACATGCGTGCGCAGGGCGGTGATGGTCAGGTCCCCGGCCGGGTCCAGCACCACGGTGCGGCCGTCATGCGTGGTGCCGGTCGCCCGCAGGTCCGCGTCCGCCGTGGTCAGATAGCGGGTGCCGTGCACCGGCGAGCGGCGGTCGGGCTGCAGGCAATAGACCGAGAACTCGGCCTGGCAGTCCGGGCCGTCGCAGTTCAGCGCCACCGGCTGGCTGTCCGCGACCAGCGCCAGCACCTGCGGCGCGGCGTCCGCCGGCGTCGCGGCAATGCCGAACGCGATCGCGCCGGCGGCGATGATCGAAAGGCCTCCTGTCCTGACGTCGGTCCGCATCGGTATCTCCTCCGCAGAATGGCATCCATGCGCGTGGGCGAGTGAAAAGCCTTCCACGGCGCGACATCCGGGTCAATGCCGCATGGCGGGATTGTGATCTCCAAGAGTAGGACGGGCTTGCCACAAAGACGCGAAGACACAAAGACGCGCTGGGCACGTACCGTCTGGATTGCCGGATCAAGTCCGGCAATGACCAAGTGGGGAGGTCGCTCGTTCGAACACCGACGTCGTTGACGTCTTTTCGGGCCGGGCGCTCAGATCGGCGGCGGGCGGCGGTCGAACCAGGGCCGGGCCTGCTCGATCTGGCTGGCGACCCGCAGCAGCAGCGCCTCGTTGCCGAAGTCGGCGCCGAACTGCACGCCGACCGGCAGGCCGTCGTCGGTCCAGTGCAGCGGCAGCGAGCAGGCCGGCTGGCCGGTGACGTTGAACAGCGGCGTGAACGGCAGGCGGCGGAACAGCGCGTCGAAATAGCCCTCGGGCGGCGCCATCATGTCGACGGTGCCCAGCGGCAGCGGCGGATCGGCGAGCGTCGGCGACAGCAGCAGGTCGTAGTTCGCGAAAAAGCCGGCCATGTACCGGCCGGTGGCGTGCAGCACCTGGATCGCGCGGGCATAGTCCGCGGCGCCGAAGCCGCGGGCCTCCTCGGCCAGGTACCAGGTCGCGTGCTCGACGTCGCCCTCGCGCGGCGCCCGGCCCAGGGCGGCGCAGCGCAGGTCGATGACGTGGCGCATGTTGCCGCCGATAATGACCTTCACGGCCTCGTGGATGGCCGGGATATCGACGTCGATGCCGGTGGGTTCGACGTGATGGCCGAGGTCCTCGCACAGCGCCGCCGTCGCCTCGGCCCCCCGCACGCAGGCCGGATCGACGTCCTGGCCGCCGGGTGCCGCGGTCATCAGCGCGATGCGCAGGCGGCCCGGATCGGCGCCGACCTCGTCGCTGAACGGCCGCGCCGGCGGTGGCGCGCAATAGGGATCGCCCGGCGCCGGTCCGTGCGTCGCGTCCAGCAGCGCGGCGCTGTCGCGCACGCTGCGGGTGACCGCGTGGCCGACGCCCATGCCGCTCCAGCCCTCGCCGACATCCGGGCCGGACGGGTTGCGCGCCCGCGTCGGCTTCAGGCCGAACAGGCCGCAATTGGCGGCGGGAATGCGGATCGAGCCGCCGCCGTCGGTCGCGTGCGCGGCCGGCAGCATGCCGGCGGCGACGGCCGCCGCGGCGCCGCCGCTGGAGCCGCCGGGGCTGTGATCTGTGTTCCAGGGGTTGCGGGTGGCGCCGTGCAGCACCGGCTCGGTGAAGAAGTTGTAGCCGAACTCGGGCGAATTGGTCTTGCCCATGATCACCAGGCCGGCGGCCCGCAGCCGCTCGGTCAGGGTGCTGTCGTGGTCGGCGACGAAGTCGGCGTAGAGGCGGCTGCCGTTGGTCGTCGGCGCGCCGGCAAACAGCACGTAGAGGTCCTTCAGCATGTAGGGCACGCCGGACAGCGGACCGGCCGGCAGGCCGGCGGCGATGCCGGCCCGCGCCGTGTCGTGCATCTTGTGGACGACGGCGTTCAGCGCCGGGTTGCGGGCGTCGACCCGCTCGATCGCCGCCTCCAGCACCTCGCCGGCGCTGACCTCGCCGCGGCGGATCAAGTCCGCCAATCCAAGCGCGTCGTAATTCTCGTACTCCTGGAACCCGCTCATCCCGGCATGCCCCCTGTTGGCAGATCGTGGCCGAACAGCCTAGGTTTGATGCCGGCGTCAGCGCAAGCGGGGTGTATCCGGTCATGCGGCAGCAGCAGCATAGTCTCGTCATCGAGCCGCCACGGCAGGGGCTGCACGACATCACGGCCGGGATCGCCGGGTGGCTGGCCGGCCAGCCGATCGGCGACGGCCTGCTGACGGTCTTCATCCGCCATACCTCGGCCTCGCTGCTGATCCAGGAGAACTGGGACGACGACGTCCAGGCCGATCTGGAAGCCTTCTTCATGCGGCTGGTGCCGGAGGACTCGGCGCTCTACCGGCATATCGCGGAAGGCGACGACGACATGCCGGCGCACATCAAGGGCGCGCTGACCCAGAGTCACCTGAACATCCCCGTGCGCGAACGCCGGCCGCGGCTCGGCCGCTATCAGGGCATCTATCTGTTCGAGCACCGCCGCCGCCCCCGGCCGCGCGAGCTCGATCTGCACCTGATCGGCGACTGACATCTCCCGCCAAGACGCCAAGGCACCAAGATCACGTGGCCGGCACGGTGGTCGGATTGTCTGTCCATTGGTGTCTTCGCGCCTTGGCGGTGAACCCGTCCTTTTTCTCCGTCCCGACAGGTGAAGGGGTGGAACGACCATGACCGCAACGCCACGCGTTGCGGCTCCGCCTCCAATCCGCCGGGATCAGCGTTCGGGGTGGGCCGGCTGCGGCGGCTCGCCGACATAGCGGGCGCGGGGACGGATCAGGTTGCCCTGACGGTACTGCTCTTGCGCGTGGGCGATCCAGCCCACGCAGCGGCCGACGGCGAAGATCGAGAGCGGCGCCGACGGCGGCAGGCCGAGCGCCCGGGCTAACAACACCAGTGCCACGTCGATGGTCGGCTCGCCGTCGGTCATCAGCTTGACCGCCGCCAGCACCCGATCGCCCCAGGCGACCGCGTCGGCCGCGCGCAGCATCGCCAGCAGGGTCCGCGCGCGGATGTCGCCGTCCGGGTACAGCGGGTGGCCGAAGCCGGGCAGGCTGTCGCCGCGCGACAGGCGTCCGGCGACGGCGGCCTCGACATTGCCGGCCGCCTCGAGCTCGCCGAACAGGGCCGCGACGCGGGCCGTGATGCCGCCATGGCGTGGACCCTGCAACGCCGCCAGCCCGGCCAGCACGGCGGCATACGGCGTGGCGCGGGTCGAGGCGACGCAGCGGACGGTGAAGGTCGAGGCGTTGAGCTCGTGATCGGCGCAGAGCACGAGCGCGGCCCGCAGCAGGCGGGCGCCGGCGTCGTCGACGCCCCAGGCATCGCCCAGCACGGCGTGGACCGCCGCGTCGCCGGCCGACCGGCCGGCGATGCCGGCGGCCAGCAGGCGCAGGATACGGGCGCCGGTGCGGGCGACGCCGGCGGCTTCCAGGTTGTAGGCCCGCGGGTCGGCCTCGGCCGCCCAGGGCAGCAGTGCCTGGCACCGGACCATGCCGTCCAGGCCGGCCGGGACGTCGACGTCGGGCGGCGGATTATCGGCGAACGGATCGGCCTCGCCGGCGTCCCATAGCAGGCCCGCGACCGTTTCCAGGCTGGCCGCCCCGGCCAGGCGCGCCGCGTCGCGGCCGCGGTAGTAGAGCCGGCCGTCGGCGATCAGCGTCAGGCCCGAATCCAGCACCGGCAGGCCGAAGTTCAGCGCATCGCCGGCGATGCTCTCGGGATCGCGGCCCGGCCCCTTGCGGGCCCGCAGCGCCCGCACGTCGTCGGCCCGGTAGAGGCGGCTGCGGCCGTTGTCGCTGGCCTCCGAGCGGATCTGGCCGCGGCTGACATAGGCATAGAGCGTCGCCCGGCTGACGTTCAACTCGGCCGCCGCCTCGCGCGCCGTCAGATACTGCTTGTCTGTCGGCATCTTGTGTTGATCATATCAATCAATATTGACGATATATTGATCGCATGACTATCTGAGGTCAAGCAAAAGAGACGGAAAGGAGCCCGAGATGGTCGGCGGACTGGATGATGTCGTTGCCGCGGAAACCCGTTTGAGCCACGTGGACGGCGGTGCCGGGCGGCTGCTGATCGCCGGGCACGATGTCGAGGACCTGGCCGACGGCATGCGGTTCGAGGATGTGGCGGCGCTGCTGTGGCGGGACCTGGCGCCGCGGGCCGCCGACGCGGCGGAAACCGGCCGGCAGCTCGGCGCGGCGCGCCGGGCGGCGGCGGACATGCTGCCGCGGCTGTTGCAGGCGACCGGCGATCTGAGCCCGATCGAGGGGCTGCGCGCCGGTCTGGCCATGCTGGCGGATCATGACGACGGCCGCGACCATATCCGGGTCACCGCCGCGATCCCGGTCTTCATGGCGGCCCTGTCCCGGCGGGCAAGGGGCCTGGCACCGGTGATGCCGGATCCCCGGCGCGGACAGGCGGCGGATTTTCTGCACATGCTGCACGACCGGGAACCGGACCCGGCGCATGTCGCGGCGCTGGACACCTATCTGGTCACGGTGTCGGACCACGGCATGAACGCCTCGACCTTTACCGCCCGCGTCGCCGCGTCGACCCGGGCCGGCACGGTGTCGAGCGTCGTTGCCGCGCTCTGCGCCCTGAAGGGACCGCTGCACGGCGGCGCGCCGGGCCCGGTGCTGGACATGCTGGACGGGATCGGGTCGGCCGACCGCATCGATGCCTGGCTCGACGAGCAACTGACCGCCGGCGCCCGGCTGATGGGTTTCGGCCACCGGGTCTATCGCACCCGCGATCCGCGCGCCGACGTGCTGAAGCGCGTGGTGCGGGGGCTGCGGACCGGCGACAACCGGATCGCCTTCGCCGAGCAGGTCGAGCGCGCCGCCATCGCGAAGCTGGCGGCGCGCTATCCGGACCGACGGCTCGACACCAATGTCGAGTTCTATACGGCGCTGGCACTGGAGGCGGTCGGCCTGCCGCGGGACCTGTTCACCTGCCTGTTCGCCATGGGCCGCGTGCTGGGCTGGACGGCACATATCTTCGAGCAGGTCGCGACCAACCGCATCATGCGGCCGCGGTCGAGCTATGTCGGTCCCTGGCCCGACGGCAGGGCGCGCGCCGTCGCCGGCGGCTGACCGGCGGCGCGCCCGGCGTTTCGCCGCCGGCGCGCCCGCGCTATGCTGTCGGCATGGCGGAACTGACGCACGAACAGATCACCGCGTTCCGGCGCGACGGCTACCTGATGGTCGAACGGGCGGTCGATGCCGCGCTGCTGGCGGCGATGCGCCGGCAGCTCGACGACTGGATCGACGAGAGCCGGGGCCATGCCGGGAACTGGGGCGAAACCGCCGGCGGGGCGCTCCGGTTCGACCTGGAGGCGGGACACGCGGCCGACGCGCCGCGGCTGCGGCGGATCAACAACCCGGCTGAGGTTTCAGACGCTTTCCATGCCGCCACCTTCGACAGCCCGCTGGCCGCGATGGTGGCCGACCTGATCGGTCCCGACGTCAAGTTCCACCACGGCAAGATCAACAGCAAGCTGCCGCGCACCGACAGCCGGGTCGGCCTGCATCAGGATTTCTCCTATACCCCGCACACCAACGACGACATCGTCACGGCTCTGCTGCTGCTGGACGACATGACGGCCGCCAACGGCCCGTTGCGGGTGGTGCCCGGCTCGCACCGCGAGGGACAGAAGAGCCTGTGGCACGACGGCGTGTTCACCGGCCAGGTCGCCGCCGACGTCGCGGCCGGCGTCGAGAACCGGCTCGTGACGCTGACCGGCCGGTCCGGCGACGTCTGCCTGATGCATACCAGCCTGCTGCACGGTTCGGCGCCGAACGCGTCGGACCAGCGCCGGACGCTGTTCATATCCGTCTACGCGGCGGCCGACGCGGTGGCGCTGGCGGCCTCGCCGCTGCCGAACCGGTTCGAGAACCGCGTCGTCGCCGGACAGGCGGTCCGCACGGCGCGGCTGACGGTCGACAGGATCGAGCTGCCGGCCGCGTCGCACAGCGGCTCGTTCTTCAATCTGGCGGGGCAGGGCACGAATTCGGGCTGACCGGGCCCGGGATTGTTTTCCGCCTAGAAACAATATTGTTCCGCCTGGTGGCTTTGTGGCGGCGGCGTGCCCACTTATATGTCGTCGAAACAGGGGAGTGGCGGCATGGGCATGCTGATCGACGGCGCCTGGGTCGAGGACGACGCCAAATACCGGCAATCCGGCGGCAGGTTCGTCCGCCGGGAATCGCATTTCCGCGACTGGGTGACGGCGGACGGATCGTCCGGCTATCCGGCCGAGGCCGGGCGCTATCACCTCTACGTCGCCGCCGCCTGCCCCTGGGCGCACCGCACGATCCTGTTCCGCAAGCTGAAGGGACTCGAGGACGTGGTTTCGCTCAGCTACGTGGACCCGGTGGCGCTGGCCGGCGGCTGGGCCTTCACCGGCGAACCAGACCCGCTGTTCGGCGCCGGCTTCCTGCACGAGATCTACCAGCGCGCCGACCCGGCCCATACCGGCCGGGTGACCGTGCCGGTGCTGTGGGACAAGCGGACCGGCGGCATCGTGAACAACGAGTCGTCCGAAATCATCCGCATGTTCAACAGCGCCTTCGACGCCGTCGGCGACGCCGCCGTCGACTACTATCCGGCCGCGCGGCGGGCCGAGATCGACGCGGTCAACGCCATCGTCTACGACCGGGTCAACAACGGCGTCTACAAGTGCGGCTTCGCCCGCACGCAGGCGGCCTATGACGAGGCGTTCGATGCCTTGTTCGCGGCCCTCGACGACCTGGAGCGGCGCCTGGGCGGGCAGCGCTATCTCGTCGGCGACCGTCCGAGCGAGGCCGACTGGCGGCTGTTCACCACGCTGGTCCGGTTCGACGCGGTCTATTTCGGGCATTTCAAGTGCAACCTGCGGCGCATCGCCGACTACCCGAACCTGTCGAACTATCTGCGCGAGCTCTACCAGATGCCCGGCGTCGCCGAGACGGTCGATCTGCAGGACTTCAAGACCCACTATTACGCCAGCCAGTTGTCGGTGAACCCGACCGGCATCGTCGCGCGCGGGCCGGAAACGGACCTGGACGCGCCGCATGACCGCGGCCGTTTCGCCGCCGCCGCGGCCGAATAGGCGCGGTCGCGGCGCCATGACCGGCCCGGTTCGCGGCGCCCGGCGTCCGGCTTGAGCCATGCTCGCCGGCCTGCTGTCGCCCGACAATCCGGCGTTTCAGAGCGCCGTGCTGCCGTTTCTTCTGGCCGCTGCCGCGGCCGGCCTGATCCGGCTGGCGGGCGGCGGCGGCCGCGGTGCCCTGCTGGCCGGCGCCGCCGTCGGCCTGGCGCTGCTCGCCGCCTATGTCGCCGTGCTCGGCACGCCGCCGTTGCCGCCCCGGTCGTCCGGACAGAAGCTGTTCTACGTCGCCGCCGCCGGTCTGGTGCTCGGCATCGTGCTGGATCTGGGCCGCGTGCGGGGGCGGGGCCTTGCCCTCGTGCTGCTGGCGTTCGTCGCCGCCGCGTCGGTCTGGGTCGGCTGGCCGGCCTGGAACCGCCTGGCGGCGGCGCCCGATACCTGGATGCCGGCGGTGACGCTGTTGCTGCTTCTGCTCGCCGCCTGGTCACTCGCGCGTGCCGCGGCGAACGGGATCGCGGCGGCGGTGATGCTGCTGGTTGCCGCCGCCGGTCTGGCCATCGTCGCGTTGACCGCGAACTCGGCCTCGCTGTCGCAGATCGCCGGCGCGCTCGCCGCCGCCGTCGGCGGCTTCCTGGTCTGGAACTGGCCGACGGCGCGGTTTCCCGTCGCCGGCGCGCTGCTGTTCGGCGCCATGGGCGCCTTCGCGGCGCTGGCGACGCAGGCGTCCCTGTTCACCCGGGCCGATCCGTGGACGCTGGCGCCGCTGGCGCTGGTGTTTCTGGCCGCGGCGCCGGCGGCGCGGCTGGGCATCGGTGGCGCGGCGGTACGGGCCGCGCTGTCGCCGCTCGTGCTCGGATTTTGCGCGGCGCTGCCGGCCGCGCTCGCGGTCGCCCTGGGCTTCTGGCTCAACGGCGGCGTCTATACCGGCTGATCCGCCGGGGTTTTTCGCACAACAGGAAGGGAGTGCTGCAGATGAAACCGTTTCGTGTTCTGGGTCTCGCCGCCGCCGTCGTCGCGCTTGGCGCGCTGCCGGCGAGCGCCGTCGACAGGCTGGAGATCGATCCGGCGCATACCAACATCGCCTTCATGATCGATCACCTCGGCTATTCGATGACGCTCGGCCGGTTCGCCGCGTTCGACATCGCCCTGGCGTTCGATCAGAACCAGGTCGCGAACAGCAGCCTGAACGTCACGGTGAAGACCGACAGCCTGTCGACCTTTCATGCCAAGCGTGACGAGCACCTGCGCTCGCCCGACTTCTTCAACACGGCCGAGTTTCCCGAGATGACCTTCGTCTCGACCGCGATCGAGCAGACCGGCGAGAAGACCGGCCGGGTGACGGGCGATCTCACCCTGCTGGGCGTGACCCGGCCGGTGACGCTCGACGTCACCTTCAACAAGGCCGCGCCGCACCCCTTCAACAAGAAGATGACGGTCGGCTTCTCGGCCCGCGGCATGCTGAAGCGCTCCGATTTCGGCATGGCCTACGGCTTGCCGGCCGTTGGCGACGAGGTCCAGCTCATCATCGAAGCCGAGGCCGTCAAGCCGGAGTAGGCCGGCAAGGCCACGAATAGGGGCCTACAGGCCCCTATTCGAATGATCTCCCACCCGCGATATACGTTAACCCTGAGGGCGGCCGTCCCGCGGCCGCCCTCAAGCTTTTCTTAAGCCGGACTGGCCACAATGCGGGCGCGCCGCCGACGGCCGCGCGCGGCAGCCGCTCGGCTTCGCTGCCGGGGCGGCGGGGGCCGATTTTCGGAACGGGACGGCGGTATGTCCGGCATGATCGAATGGATGCGCCAGGCCGACTGGCTGGTCCGCCGACGGTTGATCGCCTATGCGGTGATCTTCATCGCCATGTATGCCGTCGTCCTCGTGTTCTGGCTGGCCCTCGGCGAGGGCGGCATCGACCGGAACGGCAAGCCGGTCGGCACCGACTTCGTCAATGTCTGGGCGGCGGGCAGCCTGGCGCAGGCCGATCGGGCGGCCGATGCCTACGACTACCTGAAGCACCACGACGCCCAGAAGGCCGCGTTCGACGGCGCCCAGGTGCCGTATTACGGCTGGCACTACCCGCCGACGTTCCTGCTGGTCGCCCTGCCGCTGGCGCTGATGCCCTATCTCGGCGCGCTGAGCGTCTGGCTGCTGGCGACCCTGCCGCTCTACCTGGCGGCGGCTTATCGGATTCTGCCGCGCGGGGAAACCCTGTTGCTGGCGCTCGCCTTCCCGGCCGTGTTCGTGAATATCGGTCATGGCCAGAACGGATTCCTCACCGCGGCCCTGCTCGGCGGCGGCCTGCTGCTGCTGGACCGCCGGCCGCTTCTGGCCGGCGTGCTGTTCGGGCTGCTGACTTACAAGCCCCAGTTCGGCCTGCTGATCCCGCTGGCCCTTCTGCTCGGCGGCTACTGGCGCACGATGTTCGCCGCCGGCGGCACCGCCGCCTTCGTCGCCACGGCCTCGGTGCTGCTGTTCGGCCCGGAAAGCTGGATCGCCTTCATCGACAGCCTGGCGCTGACCCGGAACGCCATCATCGAGGACGGGGTGACCGGCTGGCACAAGATCATGAGCGTCTTCGCCGCGGCCCGGATGTGGGGCGCCGGTGTCGGGCTGGCCTATCTGGTCCAGGCGGTGGTCGGCGTCACGGCCGCCGTCGCGGTCCTGCGGCTGTGGGCGGCCGGCGCGCCGCACGGCTTGAAATGCGCCGCGCTGGTGGCGGCCACGCCGCTGCTGACGCCCTATGTCCTGGACTACGATCTGGTCATCCTGGCGCTGCCGATCGCCTGGCTGTCGGCCGACGGCCTCAAGCGCGGCTTCCTGCCCTGGGAGAAGCTGACGCTGGCCGCGGTCTGGCTGCTGCCGCTCCTGGCGCGGCTGATCGGGGCCGGCGCGTCGCTGCCGCTGACGCCGCCATTGCTGATGCTTCTCGTGTTTCTGATTTACCGCCGCGCGCGCGATCCGATGCTGGCCGGATCCACGGGCGCGCGCGCGCAACCGGGGGCGGCCCATGCCTGAAACAGCTATCAACTGGACGGCCGCGGCGATCCGCGACCTGGTCGCCGCCGTCGACGCGCCGCGCGTGGCGGTGCTGCTGCCATGCTACAACGAGGAGGCGACGGTCGCCGATGTCGTCGCCGACTTCCGCGCCGCCCTGCCCGAGGCCGAGATCTACGTCTACGACAACGCCTCGACCGACGCGACGGCCGAACTGGCGGCCGCGGCCGGCGCGATCGTCCGCCGCGAGCCGCTGCGCGGCAAGGGCAACGTCATCCGCCGCATGTTCGCCGACATCGACGCCGACATCTACGTGATGGCCGACAGCGACGGCACCTACGACGCCACCGCGGCGCCGAAGCTGGTCGAGCGGCTGGTCGACGACAACCTGGACATGGTGGTCGGCACGCGCGCCGGTGGCGGCGCGGCGGCCTATCGCTGGGGCCACGTGTTCGGCAACCGGATGTTCAACAAGGTCGTGGCGATGCTGTTCGGCGACGGCCTGCACGACATCCTGTCCGGCTACCGCGTGTTCTCGCGCCGCTTCGTCAAGTCTTTCCCGGCCCTGTCGGCCGGCTTCGAGACCGAGACCGAGCTCAGCGTCCATGCCCTGGACCTGCGCCTGCCGGTGGCCGAGATCGAGACCGCCTACGGTGCCCGGCCCAGCGGCTCGGAAAGCAAGCTGCGC
Source organism: Alphaproteobacteria bacterium (assembly GCA_028281075.1). Lineage (GTDB taxonomy): Bacteria > Pseudomonadota > Alphaproteobacteria > JANQKO01. Next base: position 12,767 of record JANQKO010000099.1, read on the forward strand.
ACCGTGCGCGACGGGATCTCGATCCTGTCGACCATCATGCTGCTGTTCAAGGAAGTGCATCCGTTCTGGTTCTTCGGCGCGGTCTCGGCCCTGTTCGCGGCGCTGTCGCTGGGCTTGGCCTATCCGGTCGTCGTCGACTACCTGCTGACCGGCGAGGTGCCGCGGTTCCCGACCGCGATCCTGGCCACCGGCATCATGCTGCTCGCCTGTCTCGGCTTCGCCTGCGGCCTGATCCTGGACAGCGTCTGCCGCGGCCGGCGCGAGGCCAAGCGCATGTGCTATCTGGCGCTCGCCTCGGTCGGCGCGAAACGGCCGCCGGACGAACAGATCCATCCGCAAAGCTGACCGCGCGTCTTGGCGCGGCGGCGAAAATGCCGCATTCTCTCGGCCAATCTTAATCTCGCGCGTCCGGCATCGGCGCCGGTCACCGGCCAGGGCCTGGCCGTGGACGGCCGCGGGCCGGTAGACGAAAGGTCTTTGATGAGCGGCAATATCGTGATGCAAGGCGACGGCGACATCGCCACCGTGATCCTGCGCGCGCCGGACCGGCTGAACGCGCTGAACATGACCATGTGGGACGAGCTGCGCCGGGTATTCGAGGGGCTTGACGCCGACGGAAGCTGGCGTTGCATCGTCATTCGCGGCCACGGCGACAAGGCGTTCGCCGCCGGCGCCGACATCGCCGATTTCGAGGCCAACCGGTCCAGCGTCGAGAAGGCCCGCGCCTACGGCGAGGTCTTCCATGGCGGCCTGCACGCCGTCGCCAACTGCCGGCACCCGGTGGTGGCGCAGATCCAGGGCGCCTGCGTCGGCGGCGGGCTGGAGCTGGCCTGCTGCTGCGATATACGGATCTGTGGCGAATCCAGCCGCTTCGGCGTGCCGGTGAACCGGCTGGGCCTGGTCATGGCCTATCCGGAGATGCGGGCGTTGGTCGACCTGGTCGGCAAGGCGGCGGCGCTGGAGATCGTGCTCGAAGGCCGCGTGTTTGGGGCCGGGGAGGCGCGCGAGAAAGGCTTGGTGAACCGCATCGTCGCCGATGACAGGGTCGGGGCCGAGGCGCTGGCGACGGCCGAACGGATCGCCGCCGGCGCGCCGCTGGTCGCGCGCTGGCACAAGCGGTTCGCCAACCGCCTGATGGACCCGCGGCCGTTGAGCGCGGCGGAGCTGGACGAGGGCTTCGCCTGCTTCGGGACGGAGGATTTCCAGATCGGCTATAAAGCCTTCCTGGCGAAAGAGAAACCGGACTTCAAGGGACGATAGACATGCCGATCGAGCGATCCGGCCCGCTGCAGGGCGTTACCGTTATCGAACTCTGCCACGTGATGGCCGGCCCGACCTGCGGGCTGATGCTGGCCGACATGGGTGCCGATGTCATCAAGGTCGAGAAGCTCGACGGCGGCGACGACACGCGCCGGGCCCTGCCGCCCGACATCAACGGCGAGCCGGCCGCCTTCATGATGATGAACCGCAACAAGCGCGGCATCGTCGTCGACCTGAAGACGGACGGTGGCAAGCACGTGCTGCGCCGGCTGCTGGAGAAGGCCGACGTCGTCACCGAGAATTACCGCAAGGGCACCATGGAGAAGCTGGGTCTGGACTACGCGGCCCTGCGCAAGGTCAATCCCGGCCTGATCATGGCCTCGATCTCGGGCTTCGGCCGTACCGGCCCCTATGCCGACCGGCCGGGCTTCGATCTGGTGGCCCAGGGCATGAGCGGCCTGATGAGCATCACCGGCGAGAGCCCGGAACGGCCGCCGGTCAAGGTCGGCGCGCCGCTCTGCGACATCACCGCCGGGCTGCTGCTGGCGATGGGCGTGCTGGCCGCCTACACCCACCGCCTGAAGACCGGCGAGGGGCAGGTCGTCGACACGTCGCTGCTGGAGGCCGGCATCACGCATACCTACTGGCAGTCCGCGATCTGCTTCGCCGACGGCAAGCCGCCGCTGGCCATGGGCTCGGCGCATCCGCTGAACGCGCCCTACCAGGCGGTCCGCACCAAGGACGGCTACATCAATATCGGCGCCGCCAACGTCAAGACCTGGGGCCTGTTCATCGAGGCCTTCGGCCTGCGGCGGCTGGGCGAGGACGAACGCTTCCAGGACAATGCCGGCCGCATGGCGAACCGCGAGGCGCTGATCGCCGAGATCGAGACCGCCTTCGCGCCGTTCACCAGCGCCGAGCTGCTGGACAAGCTGGAGCAGGCCGGCGTGCCGGCGGGGCCGATCTTCAACGTCCAGGAGATGCATGCCGACCCGCAGGTGCGGGCCCGCGACATGGTGCCGACGGTCGCCCACCCGGTCGCCGGTCCGGTGCAGACCATCGGCCTGCCGGTGAAGTTCTCCGACACGCCGGGCAAGGTCGGCGCGGCGGCGCCGACGTTCGGCCAGCACACCCGCGAGGTCCTGCTGGAACACGGCTTCGACGCGGCCGAGATCGCCCGGCTCGCCGGCGAGAAGGCGATCCATGTCGGCGACGCGTCGACCGCCGACGCCGCCGATTAGCGCCGGCCGGTGTCACCGCCAAGACGCCAAGGCACCAAGAGCACGCGGCCGGCACGGTGGTCGGATTGGTGGTCCCTTGGTGTCTTGGCGCCTTGGCGGTGAGAAAGACGGATTAATCCGGCCGGCGCATCTCGAAGGCCTCGTCGACCACGGCATAGTCGAAATAGCCCAGCCGGGCGACCGGGCGCAGGCGGCCGATATCGATTCTGCCGTCGACGATGATCCCGTCATCGATGTGGATGCCGACGACCTGGCCGATCACCATGTAGTTGCCCTGGCCGCCTCGGCCTTTCGGCAGCGTGACGACCTGCTGCAGCACGCATTCGAAATGCGCCGGCGCCGCGGCGACGCGCGGCGGCCTGACCTTCTCCGACGGCAGCGCCGCCAGGCCGGTATGGGACATCTCGTCGATGCCGCGGGCGACATGCTCCGACGACGCGTTCATCTGTTCGCGTGTCTCCCAGCTCGCCAGGTTGAAGACGAACTCGCCGGTCTCCTCGACGTTTTTCAGGCTGTCCTTCTTGCCGCCCTCGGGATGGCCGCCATTGGGGCAGTACATCACCAGCGGCGGGTCGTCCGAGACGGCGTTGAAATAGCTGAACGGCGCCAGGTTCACGACACCGTCGGTGCTGATCGTCGAGATCCAACCGATCGGCCGCGGCACGACCAGCGACTTGTAGGGACTGTGCTTCAGCGGCGGCGGCCGCATGCCGTCGGCGGGGTCGAAAAACATCTCCGCGCGCCTCAGATCGGGTCCCAGCCATAGAATTCGCCGGTGCCCCTCAGGTCGTACAAGTCCTGCCGCAGGGCCGGCTCCAGCATGCCGGCCAGCGCGTCGGGCGTCCAGCCGTCGCCGTTGTGCAGCGTGCGGACCGGCCGCGGCTGCGACATCAGGTAGATCTCGTTGCCGCGCACGCCGAAGATCTGGCCGCTGACGGCGCTGGCCGCGTCGCTCGCCAGATAGACCACCAGCGGCGCCACCTGCGCCGCCGTGGCGCCGGTCCGGAACTTCTCGAAGGCGTCGGCCTGGGCCTCGCTCTGCACCGGGATCGCCTCGATCATGCGGGTCCAGGCGAACGGCGCCACGGCGTTCGACCGGACGCCGAAGCGCTGGCCTTCCATGGCGATCACGCGCGACAGGCCGACGATGCCGAACTTGGCCGCGGCATAGTTCGCCTGGCCGATATTGCCGTTCAGCGCCGAGGTCGAGGTGAACTGGACGAAGGCGCCGCTTTCCTGCGCCCGGAACCGGTCCATGGCGGCGCGGCTGACCAGGTAGGTGCCGTTCAGGTGCACGTCCAGCACCGCCTGCCACTGTGCCAACTCCATCTTGTGGAACATGGCGTCGCGCAGGATGCCGGCGACGTTGACCACCGCGTCGAGCCGGCCGAAGCCGTCGACGGCGGCCTGCACCATGGCCGCGGCGCCGTCGGGGTCGCTGACGCTGTCGTTGCTGGCGACGGCCTCGCCGCCGGCCGCCGCGATCTCCTCGGTGACCTGCCGGGCGGGGTTTTCGTCCGTCGTGTCGCTGCCGATCGTGCCGCCGAGATCGTTGACCACGACGCGCGCGCCCGCCGCCGCCATCGCCAGCGCCACCTCGCGGCCGATGCCGCGGCCGGCGCCGGTGACCAGCGCGACCTTGCCGTCCATCACCCCCATGTTTCGCTCCTCCGGTGTGCTCGAACCCGTCCGTCCGGCACGCTAGCGGCAAAGCCCCGGCAGGTCCATGCTTGGCAGCGGCGCCGAAAGCTGCTACATCGCCAGACCATGACACCGGTCAACCGACTCCGACGACGAGGCAGATCTCCGCGGCTCCGCGCGAGCCGCCGCCAGGATGCCTATGTCAAACGTCGTTCGGAATCGAAGCCGTGTTTCTACTTTCCCATGAGCGGTCGCAAGACGCCGCCGCAATACGTGAACTGATCGCCCGGTCGTTCGGACCGGACCATCCCGACAGACCCGTCTCCAGGTTGCGCGCGCGCTGCGATCGCATGCCCGAGCTCTGCCTGGTCGCTCGCCAGGACGATGATCTCGTCGGCACGATCCGCTACTGGCGGATCGAGATAGGCGCCGACGCGTCGCCGGCGCTGCTGCTGGGACCGCTCGCCGTCGCGCCGGACCGGCAGGGCCGCGGCATCGGCGCGGCGCTGGTCTGGTCGACGCTGGACATGGCGGCGAAGGCGGGCCACGGCGCCGTGCTGCTGGTTGGCGATCCGGCCTATTATCGTCGGTTCGGTTTCCGCGCCGCGGCCGATTTCGGGATCACGCTTGTCGGCGAGGACGCGCGGCTGCGGGTCCACGAGCTGCGGCCCGGCGCGCTGCGGGACGTCGGCGGGGCCCTGCGGCCCGGGAGGTGCGTTCGACGATCCGCCCGCTCAGCGGCCCTCGCGGTGCCAGGCCAGCATCATGACGCCCAGCACCAGCGCCAGCACCGCCAGCGCCGGCAGCATCGGGATCTGCCCGACGCCGGTAACCAAGTAATCGCCGTTCGCCCGCAGGCCGAACCAGCTTCGGCCGGCGGCGTCGCGTTCCGGCTTCACGCGCCGGATGTCGGGAATCCCGTCGCTCAGCCAGAAGCTGCCGCCGCCGGTCCGGGCCACCAGCGGCGCCAGCGGCTGCGGTGACGACCTGAGGTCGGCATATTCCAGGGGATTGAGCACGCCGACGGCGGCCACCGTCGTGCGCGTGCCGTCGGTCAGCCGGTAAAGGCCGGGCTCGTTCACCTGCAGGCTGCCGCGGGCCAGGCCGCCGGTGTCGTCCTCGCTCAGCGGCACGGTGAATTCGCGGCCCGACGGCGCCGTCACCGTCACGTCGCCGCCGCCCGGCGCCAGGCTGCGGCGCCGGATCTCCAGGCGGTTGCCGTCGGCCGCCGCGCGCAGGTCTTCCTCCTCCAGGTCCGGTTCCTTCATCAGCCAGTGCGCCACCCGCCGCAGCAGCTCGGCCTGCGGTCCGCCGCCCTCGAAGCCGCGGGTCCAGAGCCAGGCATGGTCCGACAGGAGCTGCGCGACCCGGCCCTCGCCGATCCGGTCGAGGATCAGCACCGGCCGGTCCGCGCTGCCCTGCATCAGCGTCGTGCCGCGCATCAGGTCGACGTCGATCAGGCGGAACCAGCGGCCCCAGTCCGGCTCGTCGGCCTGCGCGCCCGGCAGCTCGGCGGTGACGGGATGGCGGCGGCCGGCCTCGGTCAGCTCGGGCCGGAAGCCGCCGGTGATGATGTCGCCGGTCGGGCTGGTCGGCAGCACCTGGGCCAGTGGCGTGCGGTGCAGGCTGAGCGGCGTCGCGAAGGCCGGGCCGGCGGCGGTCAGCACCGCGCCGCCCTGGCGCACGTATTCGACGACATTGCGCAGGTACAGATCCGGCAGCACGCCGCGGCGGCGATAGCGGTCGAAGATCACCAGGTCGAACTCGTCCAGTTTGGTCTGGAACAGTTCGCGGGTCGGGAACGAGATCAGCGACAGTTCGCGGATCGGCGTGCCGTCCTGCTTCTCCGGCGGGCGCAGGATGGTGAAATGCACCAGATCGACGGACGGATCGGCCTTCAGCAGGTTGCGCCAGGTCCGCTCGCCGGCATGCGGCTCGCCCGAGACCAGCAACACCCGCAGGCGGTCGCGCACGCCGTTGACCACGACCACCGCCCGGTTGTTGATCATGGTCAGCTCGTTCGGGCCGGATTCGACCTCGACCTCGAGCACGGTCAGGCCGCCATGCCGCAGGGTGAACGGCACCGTGTAGGGCGTGCCGATCGGCACGATATAGGACTGCGCCCGGCCGTCGTCCTGCTTCACCGTGACCTCGGCGGCGCCGTCGCCGCCGACGCCCTGGTCCTCGATGTTGAGCGTCAGGCTCAGCGCCTCGCCGACGATGCCGTAGCGCGGCGCTTCCTCGATGATCAGCCGGCGGTCCCGCTCGCCGCGGTCGCCGGTCAGCAGGACATGCACCGGCGCGCCCGGATCGTCCCGCTCGACCGTGGTTCCGAGGTCATGAACCTGGCCGTCGGTCACCAGCACGGCGCCGGCGACGCGCTGGCGCGGCACGTCCGACAGCGCCCGGCGCAGCGCGCCGATCAGGTGCGTGCCGTCGGGCGCGGCGGCGTCATCGGCCTCGCGTCCGCCGGCGACGACGACGCGGGTCTCGAGATCGCCATAGCCCGCCAGGCGGCGTTCGAGCTGCGTGACCGCCCGCGCGGCGCGGGCCCGGCGTTCGCCCACGTCCTGGCTCGGCGACTCGTCGACGACGATCACCGCCACGTCCGTCAGCGGCTCGCGCTGTTCCTCGACCAGCGCCGGGTTGGCCAGCGCCAGCAGGCCGGCGGCCAGCGCCAGGCTCCGCCACCAGGCGCCGGGCAATCCCCGGACGACGGCATAGCCGGCGAGCGCCAGCGCCACGGCGGTGATGATCGACAGTGGCGCCCAGGGAATCAGCGGCGCGAACGAAATGTTGGCGATGGTCGTCATGCGCGCCGGTCTGTCATTGGCCGAGACGCTCGAGGATCGCCGGCACGTGCACCTGGTCGGTCTTGTAATTGCCGGTCAGCGTGTACATCACCAGGTTGACGCCGAAGCGGTAGGCCATCTCGCGCTGGCGCGGCCCGCCCGGCACCACGGCGGCCAGCGGCCGGCCGATCTCGTCCGTCGCCCAGGCCGCCGCCCAGTCGTTGCCGCCGATGATGATCGAGGCGACGCCGTCGTTGACGCCGCCGGGGCGCAGCTCGACCCAGACCTGGCCGCTGGCATAGCGGCCCGGGAACGACTGCATCAGGTAGAAGGCCCGGGTCAGGACGTGATGCTGCGGCACCGGCACCAGGGGCGGCACGTCCAGGCGGCGCAGCATCCGGCGCAGCCGCTGGTTGTTGGCGCTCCCGCCGCCGGCGCCGCCGGGCAGGCGCAGGTTCGCCGTCTGCGAGTCGCGGGTGTCGAACAGGATCGTGCCGCCGGTGCGCATGTAGTTGTCGATGCGCGCCAGCGCCGCGTCGGACAGCGGCGGCTGCGCCGGCGTCAGCGGCCAGTAGATCAGCGGAAAGAACACCAGCTCGTCGGATTCGATATCGAGGCCGAACGGGTCCGCCGGCTCGATCGAGGTGCGCCGCCGCAGGATCTCGCTGAGCCCGATCAGGCCGGCCCGGCTCATGGCGTCGATCTCGTCGTCGCCCGTGCGCACATAGGCGAGACGGGTGTCGAGCGTCGCCTGCAGCACGAATTCGTCGGCCGCGTCCTGGGCCAGCGCCCGGTCGGCCGGCACGGCGGCGGCCAGGCCCAGCAGCAGCAGCGACGCGGCCATCCGCGCGCGCCGTCTCGGCGTCAGCAGCCCGCGCAGCGCCATCGCGGCGACGATATCGGCCAGCGCCAGCAGGATCGCGGCGGTCAGCAGCCAGGGCTTCAGGTCGGTCTCGGCCTGCTCGGCATAGGGCGCGACCGCCGTGCTGCCGGGATAGGCGGCGATCATCGGCAGCCCGTCGATGCCGGACGACAGGTCCAGCGCCCGCTTGGCGTCGTCGTTGCCGTAGAAGCCGGGCGGATGCCGCGGACCGGCCGCCGTCGTGTCGATGGCGTCGCCGGCGACCGGCCGCGCGGTGGCGCTGGCCGGTCCGAGTTGGCCGTCGCCGCTCAGGCTCGCCAGCGGCGGCAGCATCGCCTCGCTGTCCCCGCCGACGACGCCGCGCGACAGCGTCACCAGCCGGCGCAGCATGTCGACGAACAGGCCGGTGATCGGCAGGTTGGTCCAGTCGGTGTTCGCGGTCGAGTGGAACAGCACCAGCCAGCCGTCGTCCAGCCTGTCGGCCGTCACCAGCGGCGTGCCGTCGGCCAGCCGGGCCCAGGTCTTCCGGTTCAGATCCAGCGACGGCTCGGCCAGCACCTGCCGGCGCACGAAGATGTCGTCGGCGATCTCCAGGCCATGGAAGGGGCTGGCCTCGGGAAAGTCGGCCAGGCGCGCCGGCTGGGCCCAGGACAGCGAGCCGTCGAGCGCCCGGCCGCCGCCGCGAAGTCTCACGGGGATCAGGTCGTCGGCGTTCTGCGCCATGCGCGGCCCGGCGAACCGCACCAGCATGCCGCCGTCGCGCACCCATTGCTCCGCCGCCGCGGCCGCGGCCGGGTCAAGCCGGCCGATATCGGCCAGCATCAGCACCGCCGTCGGCCGGCGCAGCAGCGTGATGATGTCGCCCTGGCGCACGTCGCTATAAGGCGACAGCGCCCGGTCCAGGTAATACAGGTTCGACAGCAGCGGCTGGGTCTGTTCCTCGGTGGCGGCGCCCGACACCATGCCGACCGGCCGGCGGCGCCAGCGTTCGTCCAGCAGCACAACGGCCGCGGCCGACGCCTCGCCGTCGATGTCCAGCCGGACCGCCTGGTTGCGCAGCTCGCTCGGCAGCGCGAGCTCGGTTTCGGCCCGGGTCCGGCCGGCCTCGAAGCTCGCCCGGCCACGGGCCAGCACCCGGCCGCCCTCGGCCATGGCCCGGACCCAGACCTGCTCCGGGTTTTCGGGATCGGCGCGCAGCACCGCGACGTCGAGGCCGCCGCCGCTGATCTCAGGCGGCGGCAGCGCCTTCGCCAGGGCCAGGCCGTCCTCGGCGACGACGGTCAGCGGCCCGAGCCGGGCCAGGCGCTGGCTGAACGTCTCGGCCGTGCCGTCATCGATGCCGTCGCTCAGCCAGACGATCTGCGGCGCCCGCGCGAAGGCCGGGCCGGCCAGCGCCGCCGTGGCTGCGGCCCGGTCGACCGGCCAGGGTTTCGGCGCCAGCGCGCGCAGGGCGGGCCGCAGGTCGGCGGCGGCGGCCAGCCTGCCGACGGCGATCGGCGCGCCGTCGGCCGGCGGCGCCGTCGACAGCAGGGCGACCGAGCGGTCCTCGCGCTGTGCCCGGTCCAGCAGGCCGTCCAGCATGTCCCGGCGCGCTTCCCAGTTCGGCGCCGCGGCCCAGCCGTCGTCGACGACCAGCAGCAGCGGGCCGTCGCCGTCCAGCTCGGCGCTCGGATTCAGCAGCGGATGCGCCAGCGCCAGGATCACCAGCGCCGCCAGCAGCATGCGCAGAATGGTCAGCCATAGCGGCGTCGTCGCCGAGGTTTCGTCGGTCGGGCGCAGCGACAGCAGCAGCCGCACGGCCGGGAACGAGACCCGCCGGGGCGTCGGCGGAATGACGCGCAGCAGCCACCAGATCGCCGGCAGCAGGACCAGGCCCAGCAGCATCCAGGGCGCGGCGAACCCAATCGCACCGAGGTTCAGCATGGGCGGCCCGTCACGCCGTCACGAGCGCATCGGCGAGTGCGCTGTAGAGCGACAGCAGCGCCGTCTGCGGCGGCCGGTCGGTGCGGTGGAAGGCGCAGGTCCAGCCGACGCCGCGGGTGGTGACGCTCAGGTTCTCGCGCCGGGCGGCGACGCGGGCGTGATAATCGGCCCGCAACCCCTCGACCCGGCCGATGGTGATGCTGCCTTCGCCCTCGACGCCCTCGAACAGCATGCGGCCCTGGTATGGCAGGTCTTCCTCGGCCGGGTCCAGCACCTGCAGCAGGTGGCCGCGGGCGCCCTGGCCGGCGAAGCTCTTGATGGCCGTGTCGATCTCGGACATCGGCGACAGGAAGTCGCCGATCAGCACGATCTGGGCATGGCGTGGCACTCGGGCGATGTCGGGCAGGCTGGGCGTCGCCAGCGGCGCGTTCCCGATCAGGGCCTGGGCCATCCGTGTCAGGGCGGCCCGGCCGGTCGACGGCGCGGCGTCGACGCCCAGCAGCGCGATGCGCTCGCCGCCGCGCACCAGCAGCGCCGCCAGCGCCAGCAGCAGCAATGTCGACCGTTCCAGCTTGTCCTGCGTGGCCGCGTCCGAGCGGAAGTCCATGGACGGCGAGCCGTCGCGCCAGAGCCAGACGCTCTGCGCGGCTTCCCATTCGTTCTCGCGCACGAACAGCTTCTGCGTCTTGGCGGACTGGCGCCAGTCGATGGCCTGGGCCGGATCGCCGACATCGTAGCGGCGGAACTGCCAGAAGGTCTCGCCGATGCCGACGCGGCGGCGGCCGTGCACGCCCTGCGCCACCGTGGCGGCGACCCGTTCGGCGGCGACCATGAGCGGCGGGAGCGCGGCCGCCATCTGCTCGGCGCGCTGGCGGACGACGTGGTGCTGCGCCAGCGGAGCCGTGTCGGCCATAGGGCGGGCCTTCCCCTGTCCGTCCTAGCCGAGCGGCGCCGTCAGCCGGCCGATGATGTCGCCGATCGAGATGCCGTCGGCGCGGGCGGCGAAGGTCAGCGCCATGCGGTGGCGCAGCACCGGCGCGGCCAGCGCCACGACGTCGTCGATGGACGGCGCCAGGCGGCCGTCCATCAGGGCGCGGGCGCGCACGGCCAGCATCAGCGCCTGGCTGGCGCGCGGTCCCGGCCCCCAGGCGATCTGCGCCCGCATCTGCGGATCGCCGCTGTCGTCGGGCCGGCCGGCGCGGACCAGCCGCAGGATCGCGTCGACCACGCTGTCGCCGACCGGTATGCGGCGGACCAGGCGCTGGGCGGCGCGCAACTCGTCGGCCGTGAACACCTGGGTCGCGCTGTCCTCCTCGATGCCGGTGGTGGCGATCAGCATGCGCCGCTCGGCCTCCAGCTCGGGATAGCTGACGTCGACCTGCAGCAGGAACCGGTCGAGCTGGGCCTCGGGCAGCGGATAGGTACCTTCCTGCTCCAGCGGGTTCTGCGTCGCCAGCACGTGGAACGGCGCCGGCAGCGGATGCCGGTGGCCGGCGATCGACACGGTCTTTTCCTGCATCGCCTGCAGCAGCGCCGACTGGGTGCGCGGGCTCGCCCGGTTGATCTCGTCGGCCATCAGCAGCTGGCAGAACACCGGGCCGTGGATGAAACGGAAGCTGCGCTGGCCGCTGTCCGATTCCTCCAGCACCTCGGAGCCGAGAATGTCGGCCGGCATCAGGTCCGGCGTGAACTGCACGCGCTTGTCGTCGAGACCCAGCACCGTGCCCAGCGTTTCCACCAGCCGGGTCTTGGCCAGGCCCGGGACGCCGATCAGCAGGGCGTGTCCGCCGGCGAGCAGCGTGATCAGCGTCTGTTCGACGACGTCTTCCTGGCCGAAGATGACCTGGCCGATGGAGCGGCGCGCCTCGGCGATCTTGTGGCCGACCCGCTCGATATCCTCGACCAGCGCTTCGCCTGCTTCACTGACGGTTTGCATGATCTCGACTATATTTGTTTCCTGGAACCAGATGACCAGAGCAAAGGTAACGATTGCGTGCGCCGGATACCATATCGGTGTCTCAAGCTGAGAAAAAAGTGATGACCGCGAGCCCGCCCGACCCGATGACCATCGCGGCGCGTCTGCCCAAGGGCAAGCTGCCGCCGGTGCATAAGTGGAATCCGCCGTTCTGTGGCGATCTCGACATGCGCATTGCCCGCGACGGCACCTGGTATTATCTCGGCAGCCCGATCGGCCGCCGGCCCATGGTCAAGCTGTTCTCGACCGTCCTGCGGCACGACGATGACGGCCGCTACTATCTGGTGACGCCGGTGGAGAAGATCGGCATTACCGTCGACGACGTGCCGTTCGTCGCCGTCGAGATGACCGCCCATGGCGGCGGGCGGGCGCAGGTGCTGACCTTCCGCACGCATGTCGACGACGAGGTCATGGCCGGGCCCGCGCACCCGATTCGCGTCGAGACCGATCCGGCGACCGGCGAGCCGTCGCCCTACGTGCTGGTGCGCGACCGGCTGGAGGCGCTGATCGCCCGGCCGGTGTTCTACGATCTGGTCGAGCGCGGCGAGACCCACGACGTCGACGGCGTCGAGACCTTCGGCGTCTGGAGCGCCGGCGCCTTCTTTCCGATCGGCAGCCTGGACGGCGCGGCGGATGACTGAGGCGCATCGGGCGCGAATCGCCGAACGCCTGAAGCCGGACGCCGATGACCTGAACGGCTGGACCGCGCCGGCGCCGACCGGCGATTTCGACCTGAACCCGGTGCTGCGCGGCGAACTGCGGCCGGACCGGCACCTGCGGCCGGCCGCCGTGCTGGTGCCGATCGTCGAGCATGCGGGCCGGCCGACCGTGCTGCTGACACTGCGCACCGATCATCTGGAGCATCACGCCGGCCAGGTCAGCTTTCCCGGCGGCCGGGTCGAGGAACAGGACCGGCATCCCCTGGATACGGCGCTGCGCGAGACCGAGGAGGAGATCGGCCTGACGCGCGCCCATATCGAGCTCGGTGGTTATCTCGACACCTACGAGACCGGCACCGGCTTCCGGATCACGCCGGTCGTCGGCTTCGTGCGTCCCGGCTTCGCGCTGGCGCCGGACGATTTCGAGGTGGCGGCGGTGTTCGAGGTGCCGCTCGACTTCCTGTTCGATCCCGCCAACCACCAGCGGCACAGCCGGACCTGGAACGGCGTCGAGCGGCATTACCATGCCATGCCGTATGGCGATTACTACATATGGGGGGCGACGGCGGGCATGCTGATGAACCTTTACCGTCGCGTCCACGGTTTTTTGTAAGGGGGTCGCCGCCGATGGTTCGCAAGCTCGTTCTGCACCTGCTGCCGTTTCTACTGCCGTTTATCGCTTTCCTGATCTACGCGGTCCTGACGCGGCGCGCGCAGCGCAAGGGGTCGTTGTGGGCGGACACGCCCTATTTCTGGCTGACCAGCAGCGGCCTGATGCTGGTGATCGCCGGCCTGGTCACGGCCGCGGTGATCGGCGGCGATCCGCCCGGCGGCACCTACGTGCCGGCCACCGTCGTCGACGGCGAGGTGGTACCGGGCCGCGTCGAGTAGCGGCCGCGCGGCGATGCAGTCCGCCGGCCGCCTGGCGCCGCAGCCCTGGATGACGGCGCCGGAGACGGCGGCGGTTCTGGCGGCGCTCATGGCCGGCGGCGCCGTTGCCCGCTTCGTCGGCGGCTGCGTGCGCGACGCGCTGCTGGGCCGGCCCGTCAGCGACGTCGATATCGCCACCACCGGTGCCGCCGAGGACAATATCCGCCGACTCCGGACGGCCGGCATCAAGGCCGTGCCGGCCGGCCTCGAGCACGGCACGCTGACGGCCGTGCGCGGCCGCCGGCATTTCGAGATCACCACGCTCAGGCGCGACGTCGAGACCGACGGCCGGCATGCCCGCGTCGCCTATACCGACGACTGGGCGGCGGACGCGGCGCGGCGTGACCTGACCATGAACGCGCTCTACGCCGATGCCGACGGCACGCTCTATGATCCCGTGCGCGGGCGGGCCGACCTGGCGGCGGGCCGTGTCCGTTTCGTCGGCGACGCCGCCACGCGCATCGCCGAGGACCGGCTCCGGATTCTGCGGTTCTTCCGCTTCCACGCCTGGTACGGCCGGGGCGCGCCGGCGGCCGACGCGCTGGCCGCCTGCACGGCCGCGGCGCCGGAGATCGCGCGCCTCTCGGCCGAGCGCATCCGGGTCGAGATGCTGAAGCTGCTGGCGGCGCCCGCCGCGCCCGCGGTCGTCCGGCTGATGGCGGCCGCCGGCGTGCTGCCCCAGGTGCTGCCCGGCCCGGCCGACCTCGACGCGCTCGATCGTCTCGCCGCCCTGGAGGACC
>JANQKO010000105.1 GCA_028281075.1 Alphaproteobacteria bacterium
CCGCCGTGCTCGAGAACTGGGTGGCCGATTTCGACTACATGGCCCGCGAGCTCGACTGGGGCGTCATCACCTATACCTGCCATCCCTTCGTGATCGGCCGCGGCCACCGCATGCTGATGCTGGAACAGCTTATCGAGTCCCTGAGCGCGCACGGCGCCGTGTTCATGACCATGGAAGACGCCGCCGCCGAATATGCCGAGCGGGCCGTCCCGGCGGCCGGCGCGCGGCGGGTCAGCCGAGGCTGAAGCCGCGCAGGGTCGACGCGCGTTCGCCGGCCGCCGCCATCATCAGCGAGATGTCGTTGCCGGCGAGGATGAAACGCATGCCCATGGCGATGTAGCGCTCCATCAGCGGCGGGTCGTAGACCCCGCCCAGCCCCGGCCAGACGTCGTTGGCGCGGCAAGCGGCGATGATGCGCTCATACGCCTCGGCAACGCGCGGATTGCCGACGTCGCCCGGAATGCCCATCTCGGCGCAGAGGTCGTTGGTGCCGACCAGCAGCACGTCGAGCCCCGGCGTCGCCGCGATCGCCTCGACATTCTCCACCGCCGCCGGCGTCTCGATCATCATCACCACCAGCGTCGCGGCGTTAATGACCTCGGTCGTCTCGCCCATGGGCAGCCTGGCGAAGCCGGTCTGCGACAGCATGCCCGTCACCGAGCGGTGGCCGACCGGCGGATACTTGCAGGCCGCGACGATCTCGGCCGCCTGTTCGGCCGTGTCCACATGCGGCACGACGACGCCCATGGCGCCGCCGTCCAGCACCCGGGTCGCCAGATGCCGGTCGAAGCCCGGCACGCGGACGATGGGCGCGATGCCGGCGAGATGCGCGGCGACGCTGATCTGCGCCGCCATGTCCAGGTTCATCGTGTTGTGTTCCAGGTCGATGAACAGGTAGTCGAAGCCGCAGGCCTTCATGATCGGCCCGATATCGGCCGTCCGTGCCTGCCGCAGCCCGACGCCCAGCGCCAGTTCCCCCGCTTCCAGCCGCTCCCGCGCCGGGTTCCGCACCACCGTCATGCCCCTGCCCCTTTCAGGCCTTGAAGGCCGGCCCGCAGGCCCTCCTGCACCAGCCAGATGTCGGCCGAATAGGACACGAGCCGGAAGCCGCGTTCCATCCAGGCCCGGCCCGTGCCGACGTCCGTCACCATGCAGCCGGCCGGCTTGCCGTGCGTCTCGCAGGCCGCCAGCAGCCTGTCGACGGCGGCCTGGAATTCGGGCCGCTCGAACTCGCCCGGCATGCCCATCGACAGCGACAGGTCGAAATGGCCGAGATGGGCCGCGTCGATACCCGGCACGGCCAGGATCTCCTCGACATTCTCGATGCCGCTCGCGGTCTCGATCAGCGGCATCACGAAGGTGCGCGCGTTGGCGGCGCGCATCTTCGCCGGCACGTCGCCCGCCGCGTAGTCGTCATGCGCCGCGCCGAACATGGCGCCACGCACGCCGTCCGGCGGATAGCGGGTCCAGGACACGATCTCGGCCGCCTCGGCGGCGCTTTCGACCATGGGCAGCATGAAGCCCATGGCGCCAAGGTCCAGCAGCAGCGACAGCAGGTTGTACTGCTTGCCCGGCGGCCGCACCAACGGCACGATGTCGAGCCCCCGGCAATAGGCGAACTGCGCCTTCATCTCGTCCATCGACAGGCCGGAGTGCTCCATGTCGTAGAGCACGTAGTCGGCCCCGGCGTCGGCCAGGATCGCCGGCAGGCCCGGCCCCGTCAGCTCGAACACCATGGTGCCGAAGGCCTTGCCGCCGGCTGCCAGCCGCGCCTTCACCGGATTACCCCGCATCGCCTTCTCCCCCTGCTATTGCGCCGCCGCGCGGGCGGCATCGAGCGCCGCCAGCATGTCGTTCGCGCGCCGGACCTTGTCCGGCCTTGGATCGCGCTGCACGATCCGCAGCAGCGCCGCCCGCGCGGTCTCGTCGCCGGCCTCGGCCATGGCGAACGCCATCTCGTCGCGGCGGTCGTAATACCGCCGGTCGAACGGCACCACGGTCGGGTTCTGCTTCTCCCAGTAATACTGCAGCCCGGTCGATCGCCAGCCGGCATAGACCTCGTCCCAGGTGAACATGTCGGCATAGGGCCGCATGGACACCTCGCAAACCGGCTCGCTCGCCCGCTGATAGCGCGGATCGACCGACTGCCGCAGCCGGTCGCTGACGTTCGGCATGCCCTTGTGCACCGTCAGCGAATGGAAGATCACCGCGTCGCCGGCCTCGAAATCACCGCTGACCCACTGGCCCGCCAGCGGATCGGTCACTTCCAGCCCGCCGGCCCCGCTCGACACCGCGAAGTCGCGCACGCCCGATTTGTGCGAACCGGCCGCGATCTGCAAGCCACCCATCTCCACCGGACAGTCGTGCAGCGGGATCCAGGCGGCATAGCAGCGCTCGGTGCCCTGGATGTGGACATAGTCCTGGTGCGCGCGTGTCGTGAAGTCGGGCCGCTGCGGGAAGATGTTACGGATCACCATCAGCGGATGCACCAGCACCTCTTCACCGAACATGCGCTCGAACAGGGCGACGATGTTGGGGTGATGCTTGATCGCCTGCACGTCCTCGCGCACGTAGAACGGCCGCAGCACCTCGAGAAACGGCGCCTGCGGATCGACGCAGGCCGCCGCGGGATTGGCCACCGCCGCCATCGGATCGTGCGCGGGGTCCAGCCAGCCGGCGCCGTCGGCGAGCGCGAGAAACGCCCGCCGCAAGGCCCGCAGTTCGTCCTTCGGCAGCAGGCCCCTGACGAACAGATATCCGTCGCGGTCCATGCGCGCGGCCAGCGCCGGGCCGTCCATCACGAGATCGCTGGAATCGACAAACGGCTGCATGGCGTGTCCTCGTTTCTCGACCGCGTCGGCGGCGTTGTTGTCGGGGCCGTTTCATCGATAATAGCACGCCGTCGAAACGGCCCGGCAATCGCAAACGAGGTTCTGTCATGCTCTATTCGCGCAAGGCGCCGACCGCCAAGCGCGCCGACCTGCGCGCGGCGCTCGACCATGGCGGCCTGCTGCGCTTCGCCGGCGCCTTCTCGCCCGTGGTCGCGCAACTGGTCGAGGAGATCGGCTTCGACGGAGTCTATCTCGGCAGCTCCATGCTGTCGGCCGATCTCGGCCTGCCCGACATCGGCCTGGTGACCTTGAGCGAGGCGGCATCGCGCGGCGGCGCCATCAGCCGCGTCACGGCGCTGCCGACGTTGATCGACATCGACACCGGCTACGGCGAGACCGTCAACGTCGCCCGCACCATGCAGGAGCTGGAGGACGCC
>JANQKO010000118.1 GCA_028281075.1 Alphaproteobacteria bacterium
GGGAATCCGACAAATCCAACCGCCCGGGCTTTTGCCCCGGTTATCCCTTTTTCGTCATCACCGGGCTTGACCCGGTGATCCAGAACCGAGGCCGGGGCAAGTGCTGACTGGATTGCCGGATCAAGTCCGGCAATGACCAGGTGGGGCGGCCGTTCGCCGAAACATTGATTTCATTGGCGCCTTATCGGGTTGGGCTCTTAACCCTTCGGCGCCACGTCGAGGCGGACCACGACGTCGGCCAGGTCCGCCTTCGGCGCGGCGTAGCGCCGCATGACCAGCGGATCATGGCCCGGAATGATGTGCTGTGGTGATTCGGCCAGGCGCCGCATCTTCTCGTAGCCCGCGACCATCTCGGCGACGTTGAAGACGATCGGGAAGGGCGAGACGGCTTCCATGTTCTCGTAGAAGTGGCTGGCGTCGGAGGCCAGGACCACCCAGCCGCGCCGGGTCAGGACCCGCACGCATTGCAGGCCCATGGTGTGGCCGCCGATGCGGTGCACGCTGATGCCGGGCGCGATCTCGTCGTCGCCGTCATGGAAGGCGACCCGGCCGTCGAAGACCCGCCGCACCATGGTGCAGACATGGTCGGCCGAATAGGCATGGCCGAGGGGCGCATGGCACATGTGCCGGCCGGTGGTGTAGATCAGCTCGTCGTCCTGAATGTGGAACCGGGCCTTCGGGAAATCGTCCAGCGTGCCGGCATGGTCGTAGTGCAGGTGGGTGACGATCACGTCCTCGACCCGCCCGGCGTCGATGTCCAGCATCGCCAGGCCGTCGCGCGGCAGGCGCAGGATGGTGCGGCCGCGGCGCTCGCCCTCGGCATGGTCGAACCCGGTGTCGACGACGATGGTGCGGTTCTCGTTGACGATGGCCCAGACGTAATAGTCGAGCGGCATATGCCCGTCATGCGGGTCAGCCTGGATGAAGTTGTGGTGCCGCTGACGGTTCTGCAGCGTGCCGTACTTCACCGCGAAGACCTCGTAGGTTTCCGGACCGCTCATGCTTTCCTCCCCTGGATTTTGATGTCGGTGGCCGTGATCGCCAGGACTTGATCCGTCAACGCGCCGTGACGCCGCCGTCGATGACCAGTTCGCTGCCGGTCATGAACCGGCTGGCGTCGGAAGCCAGGTGCAGGACGCCCTCGGCGATATCGGTCGGGTCGCCGATCTCTCCGGTCGGTTGTACCGCCCGCATGAACGCCTCCCATTCGGCCTCGCGGCTGGCGTCGCGGGCCCGCGTCATCGGCGTCCGGATGAAGCCGGGATGCACCGAGTTGACGCGGATATTGTCGCCGTTGGCGGCGAACTCCATCGCGGCGGCCTTGGTCAGCAGGCGCACGCCGCCCTTCGAGGCCGCGTAGGCCGCCACGCGCGGCATGCCGACCAGGCCCAGCACCGAGGAGATGTTGACGATCGAGCCGCCGCCCGACCGCCGCATGGCCCGGGCGCCGTGCTTCACGCCCAGAAACACGCCGTCGAGGTTGACCGACAGGCAGGCCCGCCAGTCGTCGAGCGTGGTGTCGTCGATGCCCCGCAGGCCGCCGCTGACACCGGCATTGTTGACCAGCACGTCGAGGCGGCCGGTCCGGTCCATCAGGCCGCCGACGACCGAGATCCAGTCGGCCTCGGCGCTGACGTCGTGGCGCACGAAGGCCGCCTCGCCGCCGGCCGTGTTGATGGCGTCCGCCGCCGCGTGGCCGTCCGTCTCGTTGCGGTCCGTCAGCAGCACCGAGGCGCCCTCGCGGGCCAGCAGCGTGGCCGCCGCCCGGCCGATTCCCGACGCCGCGCCGGTGACGATCGCGACCTTTCCCTGCACCCGCGCCATGCCGTGCCTCCCTTGATTTACAGAAACCGGCGGCAAGCATGCGTTGCTTCGTTGGCCGGATCAAATCCTGTGCCCATAATAGCCGCCTTTCGCCAATCCCCCCGCAATCATCATCCGGAAAGGAAATCGTCATGGATCGGGAACAACTGGAACGCGGCCTGAAGATCCGCCGCGAGGTGCTGGGCGACGAATATGTCGACCGCGCCATGAGCAACGTCGATGACTTCAACCGCGATTTCCAGGATATCGTGAACGACTACTGCTGGGGCGGCACCTGGGGACGCGGCGTGCTCAGCAAGCAGCAGCGCAGCATCCTGAACCTCGGCATGCTGGCAGCCCTCGGCCGCAGCCACGAGTTCGGCCTGCACTTCCGCGGCGCCGTTAACAACGGCCTGAGCGAGGAAGAGCTGAAGGAAGTGCTGATCCAGATCGCGGTCTATTGCGGCATTCCGGCTGGCGTCGAATCCTTCCGGATCGCCCGTCGCATCCTGGACGAGATGAAGGCCGAAAAGGCATGAGCGACGGCAGGATCGGTTTCATCGGCCTCGGCAACATGGGCGGGCCGATTGCCGCCAACATCGCCGCCGGCGGCCATGACATGATCGTCTTCGACGCCGCCGGCACGGCGGCACGGGCACCCGACGGCGTTGCGGTCGCCGCCTCCGTCGCCGAGGTTGCGGCGGCGGCCGAGACGGTCCTGCTCAGCCTGCCGGACGGTCCGGTGGTGGCCGCCGTCGTCGAGGAGATCGCCGAGAGCAACGCGCGCGTCACCTCGGCCCTGGTCGATCTGTCGACCATCGGCATCGCCGCCGCGCGGCAGGTGCATGCCCGGCTGTCGCGGGCCGACATCGCCTATCTCGACGCGCCCGTCTCCGGCGGCACGGCCGGCGCCAGCGCCGGCACCATCGCCGTCATGTGCGGCGGCGACGCGGCCTTGTTCGAACGGCTGTCGCCGGTGCTGTCGTCGATGTCGCGCAACTTGTTCCATGTCGGCGACACGCCCGGCCAGGGCCAGGCGATGAAGCTCGCCAACAACTTCCTCTCGGCCACGGCCATGGCCGCGACCAGCGAGGCGGTGGCGTTCGGCGTCGACCAGGGCCTCGACATGGCGCAGATGTTGAACGTCCTGAACGCGTCGAGCGGCCAGAACACGGCGACGTCCGACAAGTTTCCGAACCGCATCCTGCCGGGGAAGTACGACGCCGGCTTCACCAACACGCTGCTGACGAAGGACGTGACGCTCTATCTGGAGAACGTCCGCGCCGCCGGCACGCCCGACACCATGGGCGCCGTGCTGACGGACGTCTGGCGCCGGTTCCAGGCCGCCGAGCCCGGCGCCGACTTCACCCGCGTCTATCCCTTCGTGCGCGACCGGCGCTGAGCCGAACGGCCATGCTGGCGGGCTTGATGCAGGACCGGCCGCTGCTGTTGCCGACCGTGATCGAGCACGCCGCGGCCTGGCACGGCGACGTCGGGATCGTCTCGCGCGAGGCCGATGGCGGCACCCGCCGCGTCAGCTACGCCGAGGCGGCGACGCGGGCACGGCGCCTGGCTTCGGCGCTGGCCCGGCTCGGCATCCGCGCCGGCGACCGGGTCGGCGCGCTTGGATGGAGCCGGCACCGCTATGTCGAGCTGTTCTACGGCGTCGGCGGTCTCGGTGCGGTCCTGCATACGGCCAATCCGCGCCTGTTCGCCGCGCAGATCGCCGACACCGTCAACCATGCCGGCGACCGTCTGCTGTTCGTCGATCCCGATTGCCTGGAGATCGCGGAAGCGATCCGGGACCGGCTGACCGGCGTCGAGCGCTACGTCCTGCTGACCGACCGGGCCGGCCTGCCGCCGACCCACCTGCCGGACGTGATCTGCTACGAGGACCTGCTGGCCGGCGGGGATGCCGACTATGCCTGGCCGGCGCTGGATGAACGGTCGGCCGCCAGCCTGTGCTACACCTCGGGCACGACCGGTCCGCCGAAGGGCGTGCTGTACAGCCATCGGGCCTCGATCCTGCAGGCGATGGCGGTCTGCGGCGGGGACGGCTTCGGCATCGGCGGTGGCGACACGATCCTGCCGGTGGCGCCGCTGTTCCATTGCAACGGCTGGAGTTCGCCGTTCACGGCGCCGATGACCGGCGCCGGGCTTGTCTTGCCGGGCCGCGCCGTCGACGCGGCCAGCCTCTGCGCGCTGATCGCGGCCGAGCGCGTCACGCTTTCCTTCGGCGTGCCGACGGTCTGGCTCGACCTGCTGGCGCATCTGGACCGGACCGGCGGGCGCCTGGACAGCCTGCGGCGTGTCGGCTGTGGCGGTTCGGCGCCGCCGCGCGCCCTGATCGAGCGCCTGGCCCGCGACCACGGCGTCGAGCTAGTGCATGCCTGGGGCATGACGGAAACGACGGCGGCCTGCACCTTCGGCCGGCCCGATGCCGACGAGACCGGCGCTGCCGCGGTCGCCGCGCGGATCAGCCAGGGGCGGGCCGTGTTCGGTTGCGCCTTTCGCGTCACCGACGACGCCGGCCGGCCGTTGCCGCGCGACGGCCGTTCGGTCGGCCATATCGGCGTACGCGGTCCCTGGATCACGGCCGGCTATTACCGCGATGATTCCGGTCCGGCGGTCGACGCCGACGGCTACCTCGCCACCGGCGATGTCGGCACGATCGATGCCCGCGGCCGGATGCGGATCACCGACCGCGCCAAGGACGTGATCAAGTCGGGCGGCGAGTGGATCAGCTCCATCGCGCTGGAAAACCTGGCGGCCGGTGTCGCCGGCGTGGCCGAGGCCGCGGTGGTCGGCGTGCCGCATCCGAAATGGCAGGAACGGCCGCTGCTGCTGCTGGTGCCGGCCGCCGGCGCGGCGGTCGATCCCGACGCCGTGCGCCGGCACCTGGCCGCGCGGGTGGCGAAATGGTGGTTGCCCGACGACATCCTGGTCGTCGACGACCTGCCGCGCACGGCCACGGGCAAGGTCCTGAAGACGGCGCTGCGGGCGCGTTATCGCGACCGCTTCGACGCCGCCGGTGGGCGGGATTAGGACCAGCACCATGGCGGCGCGCGGACCGTCGCCGGTGCCCGGCCTGGCGTTGACGGTCGTGCTGCTGGCCACGATCGTCGCCGAGACCCTGGAGCTCGCCGCCGCCGGCTGGCTGGCGGCGGCGGCGCTGATCGTCTACGTGGCCGGCCAGGCCGCCGCGCTGCCACGCACCGGTAAGATCATTCTCGCCGCGGGGCTGGCCGTCGGCATACCGATCGCGCTGCAGATCGACGATACCGCCGCGAAGACCATCGACGCGCTGCGCACGGCCTGCTACTTCGCCACCATGTTCGTCGCCGTCGGCTTCCTGCGCACGGCGGCCGAGGGCAGCCGCATGATCCGCCGCTGCGGCCGGCAGTTGATCGCGCAGCCGCCCGGCCGGCGCTATGCCGCGCTCACCATCGGCGGCAACCTGTTCGGACTGATCCTCAGCTTCGGCGTGCTCCAGCTTCTGGGCACCATGGTGCTGCGGACCAACACGCTGGCCGCGGCCGGCGGCAACGAACGCATCCGGGCGGTGCGCGAACGGCGCATGCTGCTGGCCGTGTTGCGGGGGTTCGCCATGTCGCCGGCCTGGTCGCCCCTGTCGATCTCCCTGGCGCTGTCGCTGTCGCTCACGCCCGGCGCCGTCTGGCAGCAGGTCCTGCCGGTGGCCTTCGCGACGGCGGCGCTGGTGCTGGCGTTCGGCTGGTTGCACGACCGGATGACGGCGCCGCGGCCGCAGGCGCCGCCGCCGGCCATGCGCAGCGACGACGACTGGTCGGTGCAGCTTCGGCTGATCGCCCTGGTCGGGTTCATCTTTCTGGCCGCGTTCACGGTCGAGGCGCTGACCGACTTGCGGCTGATCGTCGCCGTCATCGTCACGGTGCCGGTCATCGCCGTCGGCTGGATCCTGGTCCAGGGCCTGTCCCTGGGCATCCGGCGCGCGCTCGCCTGGACCGGCCGGCGGTTATGGCGGCAGACGGTGGTGGTCTACCCGACCTACCGGATGGAGATCACCATCCTGGCCAGCGCCGCCTTCGCCGGCAGCATGATCGCGGCGGTGCTGCCGACGGACCGCATCGCCGAGCTGCTGCTCGCCGGCGTCCTGCCGACCGCCGCCCTGCCGGTCCTCGTGGTCTGGCTGGTCGTGCTGGGCGGGCAGGTCGGGCTCAACCCGATCATCACGGTCATCGCCGTCGGCACGGCCATGCCGGCGCCCGAGGTGCTGGGCGTGCCGCCGCAGATGCTGGCGGCGGCCTACATGACCGGTTGGGGTCTCTGCGTCGGCGCCTCGCCCTTCACGCTGACCACGCTGATCATCGCCGGCATGTCGGGCCATACCGGCCGCGAGGTCGGCCATGCCTGGAACGGCGGCTTCACCATCCTCGGCCTGCTCGCGGTCTCGGTCTGGCTGGCCGGCCTGACGATGGCGTTGATGCGTTAGCGGACGGCTGCGATGATCGGCGTCGGCCGGCCGTCCGGGCGGCGGCCGGGATCTGTTGTGTTTGGGAGGAATGATACGTGAACAAGATCGATCTTGACGGCCGTACGGCGATCGTCACCGGCGGCGCCCGTGGCATCGGGCTTGCCGTGACCCAGCGGCTGCTGGCGTCCGGCGCGCGGGCGGTGATGTGGGACGTCGACCAGGCGGCGCTCGACGCGGCGCGGCGGTCGCTCGACGCCGGCGAGGTCCTGAGCGCGGCCCGTGTCGACGTGACCGACCCGGACCAGGTGCGGGACGCGGTGGCGGCGGCGGTCAACGGCCACGGCAAGGTCGACATTCTGGTCAACAATGCCGGCATCGCCGGGCCGGTGCTGAAGACCTGGGACTATCCGGTCGAGGAATGGCGCAAGGTCATCGACCTTGACCTGACGGCGGTGTTCCTCTGCTGCCGGACGCTGGTGCCGCACATGATGCAGAACGGCTATGGCCGTATCGTCAATATCGCGTCCGTCGCCGGCAAGGAGGGCAACCCGAACGCGTCCGCCTACAGCGCCGCCAAGGCCGGCGTGATCGGCCTGACCAAGTCGCTGGGCAAGGAGCTGGCCGAAAGCGGTGTCATCGTCAACTGCGTGACGCCGGCGGCGATCCGCACCGACATCTTCGACCAGATCACGCAAGAGCACATCGACTACATGCTGTCGAAGATCCCCATGGGCCGCCTCGGTCTGACCGAGGAGGCGGCCGCCATGGTGGCCTGGCTGGCCTCCAGCGAATGTTCCTTCTCGACCGGCGCCGTGTTCGACCTGACGGGTGGCCGCTCGACCTATTGATTTAGTCGGGCTTGGGGCGAATCCTGGCCATTCCGGCCAGCGCCGTTAAAGCGTGATGCCGCCGTCGATGACCATGACCTGGCCGGTGGTGAAGACGCTCTCGTCGGAGGCGAGATAAACCGCCATGACGGCGATTTCCTCGGCCGTGCCGAGCCGCCCCATGGGCTGGCGGGCGATGAAGGTCTTGCGCGCCTCGACCGGGTCGTCGAAGGCATTGATGCGTTCGTCCAGCGACGGCGACTGCACCGTGCCCGGCGCCAGCGCGTTGCAGCGGATACCCCGGCCGACATAGTCGGCGGCGACCGATTTCGTCAGGCCGATCACCGCGGCCTTGGAGGCGCCGTAGGCGCAGCGGAAGGCGATGCCCTTCAGCGACGAGGCCACCGAGGCCATGTTGATGATCGAGCCGCCGCCATTCTCCAGCATCGCCGGCAGGAAGGCCTTGATGGCGCGATACATGGGCTTCACGTTCAGGTCGAAGGCGAAATCCCATTCCTCTTCCCGGCATTCCAGCAGCGCGCCGTGATGCACGAAGCCGGCGCAGTTGAACAGCACGTCGACCGGTCCGTGCGCGGCGGCCGCGGCGGCGATGGCGTCGGCGTCGCGCACGTCGAGTGCCCGCGCCGTGGCCCCGGCCATGCCGTCGAGATAGGCCAGCTTGCCCGCGTCGATATCGGTGGCGATCACCTCGGCGCCCTCGCCGAGGAAGGCCTCGGCCGTTGCCCGGCCGATGCCCTGTCCCGCCGCCGTCACGAAGCATGTCTTCCCGGCCAGCCGTCCGCTCATCCCGTTATCCCCGTCTCTGTCTGTTTGGCGCGCCGGTCAGAGCGGCCCGCTCAGCTCGTCCTCGATATGCGCCTGGACGATATCGTCCATGCTGGCGTCGCCCTTGAAGCCCAGCGCCTCGGCCCGGGCCGAGTGCGAGCCCTTCGGCCAGTTGTCGACGATCGCCTGGATGTCGGGATCGATCTTGAAGTCGATCCGGCCGACCTTGCGGTTGCCGGCGACGCGGCCGATGGCGGCGACGGATTCGGCCTGGCTGACCCGCAACCCCGGCAGCAGCAGCGCCCGGCTGTCGCCCAGGCCTTCCGCGTCGAGGTCGTGCATGTGCATGAAGGCGTCGACCACGGTGCGCGGCGACATCACCGCCATCTCGCTTTCCGGCCGGACCGGGCATTCGAAATCGATACCGTTCAGCGGCTCGCGGATAATGCTGGACGCGAAGCCCGAGGCCGCCTTGTTCGGTTTGCCGGGCCGTACCACGATGGTCGGCAGCCGCAGCGCCCGGCCGTCGATGTAGCCCTTGCGGCTGTAGTCGTTGACCAGCAGCTCGCCGATCGCCTTCTGGGCGCCGTAGGAGGTCTGCGGCATCAGCGGCGTCGCGTCCTCGACCACGTCGGGGATCTCGCGGCCGCCATAGACCGCGATCGAGCTGGCGAAGACCAGCCGCGGCGCCTGCGGCTGGGCGCGGCAGGCTTCCAGCACCAGGCGGGTGCCGTCCAGATTGACCTGGTAGCCGAGCTCGAAATCGGCCTCGGCCCCGGCGCTGACCACGGCCGCCAGGTGAAAGACGCTTGCCGTATCGGCGTCGATCAGGCCGGTGATCAGGTCGCGGTCCGTCAGGTCGCCGGTCACCACCCTGATCCGGCCGTCGGTGGTCTCGTCGGCCGGCGGCGGCGTCATGTCGAACAGCACGAGTTCGTCGATCTGCCGCTGCGCGCCGTCGGCGCCGGCAAGCGTGCCCTGCCGCAGCAGCTTCGCCGCCAGCTTCCGGCCGATAAAGCCCCCGCCGCCGGTAATCACAACCTTCATGCGCTTCTCTCCCCCGTTTGCGGGCCTAGCTTAGCACCGCCCGGCGGGCAAGCGTGACAGCGAAACCGGGATCGGTCGATGCCTGGGCAAGATTGTGATTTTTCCAGGGCTGTCATGAAACGGCAGCGGCGATTGCCTAAATTGTAACCATAACTGAATCGTGGTCAGGCGCGGCGTGTCCCGCGTTGTGACAGGTTCCCCGGTCCGGCCGGGTGGAGGGCAGCGTGTCGAAAAATGACTCGAGACAGGACTATTGCGACGATTCGGAACCGCCGATCGAGGAACTGCTGGCGGATCCGATTTTGCATCTGGTGCTGCGGCGCGATCGTCTGGAACTGGCCGATACCTGGCTGGCGATCGTCGACGCCCGGCAGCGCCTGGCGTCGGGCGCCGGCGGCTATGCGGGCGACGTGAACCGGGCCGCCTGAGAGATGGTTTAAAAGCGGGCCGGCAAGGCCACTCGCAAACAGACGCCGCGCGTCCGGCCTTGCCGGTTAGGCGCCGTCGCCCCAGGCGGTATCCCAGTCCTGGCCCAGCATGTCGTGGGTCTCGCCGGATCGGGCATAGAACCGGTTCGGCTTCTGGAACATCGCCAGCATCAGGCAGCCTTCCGGCGTGGTGGCGGCATGGCGGCTGCCGGCCGGGCGCCAGACGAAGTTGCCCGCCGTGACCTCGCCGTCGGGGTCCAGCAGGCGGCCTTCCAGCACGTAGGTCTGCTCGATCTGCACATGCTCGTGGTCGGGCAGGCTGGCGCCCGGGTCCATCCGCAACAGCGCCGTCAGCAGCCCGGTGTTCTTGTCCAGCAGCAGCGTCTTCACCCGGACGCCGGGAAACACCGTGTCCTCCCATGGCATCTCGTCGATGTTGACGAATCGGGAAGCCAGTGGCCCCAGGCCGGCATGGTTCGGTGCGTTCGGCGTCACGGCGGTCATCGCGGCACTCCATCCTCGTTGCGGGCGACATGATGCCGCGCCCGGGCGCCCGCATCAATTCACGCGTCGGCGGCGGCAGGCGGGTTGCCGGCGGGCGATGTTTTCTATAATATAGAAAAAATTCCAGATAGGTAGAATATGTCGCTCAGCATCAAGAACCCCGAGGCCGACCGTCTGGCGCGTGAACTGGCGAAGACGACGGGCGAAAGCCTGACCGATGCGGTCCTGAATGCGTTGCGTGAACGGCTGCGCCGCGAGCGCGCGCGGAAGAACGTTGACATCTTGCGGCGCGATCTCATGGAAATCGGCCGGCGCTGTGCCGCGTTGCCGCAATTGGATAGCCGAAGTGCCGAGGAGATCCTCGGTTACGATGAGAACGGCTTGCCGACCTGATGGTGATCGATTCGTCGGCCATCCTGGCTATCCTGCTGCAGGAGCCTGAAGCAGGCGAAATCTCGGCGGCGATCGCGCGTGATCCGCTGCGGCTCATGTCGACGGCGACCGTTCTGGAAGCGACCATCGTGATCCGCACGCGCCGGGGCGAGGCGGGTGTTGACGATCTGGATCGACTTCTGAATCGCGCGGGCGTCGAACAGAAGCCATTCGACGTGGATCAACTGACCGTGGCGCGGCAAGCCCATCGTGTCTTTGGCAAGGGACGCCATCCGGCCGGGCTGAATTTCGGTGACTGTTTCGCCTACGCCTTGTCGAAGCTCTCGGGCGAGCCGCTGCTGTTCAAGGGCGAAGATTTCGCCAGAACCGATGTGGCCGCCGTGCAAACCTAGTCCGTTGTCATGCCATGCCGATGCCGGTGGCCGTAACGACTTCGGCGGACACCTGCCCCTATGCCGCATCGTCCGCGCCGGACCGGCCGTTCAGTCCAGCATGGGCTGCAGGCGGTCCATGGCCTCGGTCAGGCGCTCCGGCGTGCTGGCGAAGCAGAGCCGGATATAGCCCTCGCCCTCGGGGCCGAAGGCGATGCCGGGGGCGAGGCCGACGCGGGTCTGGCGCAGGATCTCCTTGCAGGTCTCCAGGCTGTCGGTCATGCCGTCGACCTTGAAGAAGGCGTAGAACGCCGCCTTCGGCCGGTGCACCCGGACCCGCCGCATGGCCTGCAGCCGGTCGATCGCCAGGTCGCGGGCGGCGCGGTAGCGGTCGATCATGTCCTTGACGAAGGCCTCGCCGTCGCGCACGGCGACGATGCCGGCCATCTGGCTGAAATGCGCCGGGCAGGAATAGTGGAACTCGATCATCTTCTCCAGCGTCGGGCCCAGGCTCGCCGGCGCCGCGATCCAGCCCAGCCGCCAGCCGGTCATGCACCAGGTCTTCGAGAAGCTGTTGACGACGATGACCCGGTCCTCGGGCTCGGCGATGTCGATGAACGAGGGCGCCACCGGCCGGTCGTAGACCAGGCGGCTGTAGACCTCGTCCGAGATCAGCCAGATATCGCGCTTGCGGCAGAACGCCAGCAGGCGTTCCTGGTCCTCGCGCTCCATCAGCCAGCCGGTCGGGTTGCTCGGCGAATTGATCATTACCGCGCGCGTGCGGCTGTCGACCCGTTCCGTCAGGCGGTTGATGTCCAGCCGCCAGCCGTCGTTGCCGAACTCCAGCGGCACCTGGCGCGGCTCGCCGCCCATGATGGCGATGGTCGCGGTCAGGTTCGGCCAGATCGGGCCGTTCACCACGACATTGTCGCCGGGCTCGGTCAGCACCTGCTGGATCAGGTTGACCGAGGCCATGCCCGACGCGGTGACCGTGATCCGGTCGATATCGACCGGCTTCGCGTGCAGGCCGTTCATGTAGTCGACGATGGCGGCGCGCAGCTCCTCGACGCCACGGTTCTCGGTATAGAAGGTCTCGCCGCGGCTGAGCGATTCGGCGGCCGCCCGGCTGATGAATTCGGGCGTCGGCAGGTCCGGTTCGCCGTACCAGAGGGCGATGACGTCCTCCAGGCCCATGCCGGCATTGGCGACATCACGGATCTTCGAGGACGTCAGGCGGTCGATCCGGCCGCGGGCGCCGCTGGCGCCGA
>JANQKO010000146.1 GCA_028281075.1 Alphaproteobacteria bacterium
TACGCCACCGTGATCATGACCGCGCTGGTGCTGATCTTCGCCGAGGTGCTGCCGAAGACCTACGCGCTCTACAATCCGGACCGGGTGGCGCTGGCCATGGCGCCGGTGCTGGCGGTGGTGGTTCGGCTGCTGGCGCCGATCACGGCGGTCGTGCAGGCCGTCGTGAACGTCACGCTGCGGCTGTTCGGCGTGCAGATCGAGCGCGGCGGCGAGCTGGTCTCCTCGACCGACGAGCTGCGCGGCGCGCTCGACCTCCACACCCGCGAGGGCGCGCTGATCAAGACCGACCGCGACATGCTGGACAGCATCCTGGACCTGTCCGACGTGACCGTGTTCGACATCATGGTGCACCGCAAGAACATGGTCATGATCGACGCCGGCCAGGAACCGGCGGCGATCGTGCGCGAGGTGTTGGACAGTCCGCATACCCGGATTCCGCTCTGGCGCGACGACGCCGAGAACATCGTCGGCGTGCTGCATGCGAAGGACCTGCTGCGGGCGATCAGCGAGAGCGACGGATCGCTCGACCGGCTGAGCGTCACCGAGCTCGCCCGCGACCCCTGGTTCGTGCCCGAGACCACCAGCCTGATGGAGCAGTTGAACGCCTTCCAGGCCCGGCGCGAGCACTTCGCCCTGGTGATCGACGAGTATGGCGCGCTGATGGGCCTGGTGACGCTGGAGGACATTCTGGAAGAGATCGTCGGCGAGATCTCGGACGAGCACGATATCGCGGCCGCCTCGCAGATCCGCCGCCAGGCCGACGGCAGCTATGTCGTCGACGGCTCGGTGACGGTGCGCGACCTGAACCGGCACTGCGACTGGGACCTGCCGGAGGACGATGCCGCCACCATCGCCGGCCTGCTGATCCACCTCGCCCGCCGCATTCCGGATGGCGGCGACCGCTTCTCGTTCCACGACTTCGGCTTCGAGGTGCTGCGGCGGCAGCGCAACCAGATCACCATGCTGCGCATCCGCCCGCCGGCGCCAAGCTAAGGAATGGCCTTGCCGGCCCGCTCCCCCACCCGGCCACCCAATTCAGGATACTTTCGTTGGGTGGCCGGGTGGGGGAGCGGGCCGGCAAGGCCGCGAAAATGGGCCGACAGGCCCATTTTCAAACGATATCCGAGCCGCGCGGCGCTCAGCCGGCGCCGTCCTCTTCCGGCGTAAGCGTCTTCATCGACAGGGCGTGCACCCGGTCGGCCAGTTCCTCGGCCAGCGCGTCATTGACCAGACGCTGGCGCGCGACCCGGTTCTGGCCGGCGAAGGCGGCGGCGACGATCTCGACCCGGAAATGGGTCTCGCCCTCCGGCCGGGCGCCGGCATGGCCGGCATGCAGGTGAGACTCGTCCACCACCTCCAGCCGCGCCGGCGACAGGGCCGCCGTCAGCTTATCCTTAATTCGCTCCGCAACGCCCATCACCACCTCGCATACCGAATATCAACCGGGCCGGGCGATAACGGCAAAGACCCCGCCGGCAGGTCGGTTGAAAGCCAATTTGCGACGAACCATACTTGTTCCGTGAGCAGATCGACACGTGAAATCCCCCTCGCCGCCGTAGACATCGAAACCGACGGCAACCACGCGCGCATGTGCGACCATCCCGGCTGTACGAAAGCCGGCGAGCATCGCGCGCCGCGCTCGCGCGAGAATCCGGACGTTTACTATTGGTTCTGCCTCGACCACGTGCGTGAATACAACGCCGCCTGGGACTATTTCCAGGGCTGGAGCGAGGAGAAGATCGAACGGTTCCGGCGCGAGGCCATCACCGGACACCGCCCGACCTGGAAGCTGGGCCATGCCGGCTACCGGGCCTGGGCCGAGGGGCGGGTCCGGGACGAGTTCGGCGTCTTCGGCGCCCGTTTCAACGGCGGCCAGGCGGAGCCGCCGCCGGCCGAGCAGCAGATGGACGCCCGTCAGCGCCGCGCGCTGGCCCGGCTCGATCTGGACGAGACAGCCGACTTGCAAGGAATCAAAATGCGTTATAAGCAACTGGTGAAACGCCACCATCCGGATGCGAATGGCGGCGACAAGGCGGCTGAGGAACGCTTCAAGGCCATCAACGAAGCGTACAGCTTCCTTATGACGTGCGGCTATTCGTAGGCCACCCGGACCAGACATTCCGCCGGACCGGGCACAGCATTAGCATTAGGGGTTTCCCTGAAGATGACGCTTACCGCGACCGCCGACGACGCGTCGGCTCACCCACTGGATCGGCCGGATATCACGGTCAACGTGCGCCAGAGCTTCGGCCTGGACAGCGATATGGAAGTGCCGGGATTTTCCGAATCCAGCGATCTCGTACCGGACGTGGACCAAGCCTATCGCTTCGATCACGAGACCACCATGGCCATCCTCGCCGGCTTTGCCTACAACCGGCGCGTCATGATCCAGGGCTATCACGGTACCGGCAAATCGACCCATATCGAGCAGGTCGCGGCGCGCCTGAACTGGCCCTGCGTGCGGGTGAACCTGGACAGCCATACCAGCCGCATCGACCTGATCGGCAAGGACGCCATCGTCCTGCGCGACGGCAAGCAGATCACCGAATTCCGCGAGGGCATCCTGCCCTGGGCGCTGCAGCATCCCACCGCGCTGGTGTTCGACGAGTACGACGCCGGCCGGCCCGACGTGATGTTCGTGATCCAGCGGGTGCTGGAGGTCGAGGGCAAGCTGACGCTCCTGGACCAGAACCGCGTGATCCGGCCGCACGAGGCGTTCCGGCTGTTCTCGACCACCAACACCATCGGCCTCGGCGACACCACGGGCCTCTATCACGGCACGCAGCAGATCAACCAGGGCCAGATGGACCGCTGGAGCATCGTCACCACGCTGAACTACCTGGAGCATGACGAGGAGGTCGAGATCTCGCTCGCCAAGGTGCCGAACTACGACACGGCGGACGGCCGCAAGACCATCAACGCCATGGTCTCGGTCGCGGACCTGACCCGCTCGGGCTTCATCAACGGCGACATCTCGACCGTGATGTCGCCGCGCACGGTGATCACCTGGGCCGAGAACGCCGCAATCTTCGACGATGTCGGCTTCGCCTTCCGGGTCAGCTTCCTGAACCGCTGCGACGAGATCGAGCGGCCGGTGGTGGCCGAGTACTACCAGCGCTGCTTCGGCGAGGAGCTGCCAGAATCCGCCGCCAAGGTGCGGCTGGTCTAGGACCGGGCCGGGGACCGGGGTGACGAAGCCGGAGAATCCGGTCGAGCCGTTCAAGCGCGCGGTTACCGCGGCCGTGCGGGCGATCGCGCGCGACCGCGACCTGCACGTCACCTTCGGCGCCGAGGGCGCCCAGGTCCGCGGCGGCCGGGCCCGGCTGCCGCAGCCGTCGCGCGAGCTCGCCAAGGGCGAGGTCGCCAACGTGCGCGGCGCCGGCGACGCGCTGGCGCTGTGGGTGCGCTATCACGACAACAGGCTGCATACCCGGTTTCAGCCGAAGGGCGCCACCGCCCGGGCGGTGTTCGAGGCCGCCGAGCAGGCCCGCGTCGAAGCGCTGGGCGCCAACCGCATGATCGGCGTGTCGATGAACCTCGACACCATGCTGCAGGAGCGTTGCAAGACCCGCGGCTATGCCAACGTGACCGAGCCCGGCGACAGCGTGCTGCCCGATATCATCGGCCTGCTGCTGCGCGAGCGCCTGACCGGCAAGCTGCCGCCGGCCGACGCCCGCCACATGGTCGACAGCCTGCGCCCGTGGATCGAGGACAAGGGGCACGAGGACCTGGACCAGCTCGTCAATTGCTGCGGCGACCAGGAGGCCTTCGCCCGCTTCACCCGCAAGCTGATCACCGACCTGGAGCTCGGCGAGGACGATTTCACCGAGAACGAGGAATACGACGACAGCGCCGAGGACGACCAGGACCAGCAGCCCGACGGCAGCGGCGAGGGTGAGGGCGACGGCGGCGAGGGCGCGGCCGACGAGGCCGCCGCCGACCAGACGGCCGAAGGCCAGGACGGCGCCGCCGAGGACGCGGACATGGCCGCGGCCATGGACAGCGACCAGCCCATGGAGGGCGCCGGCAGCGAGGATCCGGGCCGTGGCCGGCGGCAGTGGCGGCCCGAGGACATGCTGGCCGACGCGGCGAACCAGAAGGCCTACACGGCCTACACGGCCGAGTTCGACGAGGTCATCGAGGCCGCCGACCTCTGCGACGCCGAGGAATTGACGCGGCTCAGGGTCTATCTCGACCAGCAGCTCAGCCAGCTCCAGGGCGTGGTCTCCAAGCTCGCCAACCGGCTGCAGCGGCGCCTGCTAGCGAAGCAGAACCGGTCCTGGGACTTCGATCTGGACGAGGGCATCCTGGACGCCGGCAAGCTCGCCCGGGTGATCGCCAATCCCGAGAACCCGCTGTCCTACAAGTGGGAAAAGGACACGGACTTCCGCGATACCGTGGTCACGCTGCTGATAGACAATTCCGGCTCGATGCGCGGCCGGCCGATCACGGTCGCGGCGATGTGCGCCGACATGCTGGCCCGTACGCTGGAACGCTGCGCCGTCAAGGTCGAGATCCTGGGCTTCACGACGCGGGCCTGGAAAGGCGGCCAGAGCCGCGAGAAATGGCTGCGCGAAGGCAAGCCGGCCAATCCCGGCCGCCTCAACGACCTGCGCCATATCGTCTACAAGCCGGCCGACGCGCCCTGGCGCCGTGTCCGCAAGAGCCTGGGCCTGATGATGCGCGAAGGCCTGCTGAAGGAAAACATCGACGGCGAGGCCCTGCTCTGGGCCCATAACCGCCTGATGGTGCGCCCCGAGCAGCGCCGTATCCTGATGGTGATCTCGGACGGCGCGCCGGTCGACGACAGCACGCTGTCGGTCAACCCCGGCAATTACCTCGAGCGCCACCTGCGCACGACCATCGATCTGATCGAGACCTACTCGCCGGTCGAGCTGATCGCCATCGGCATCGGCCACGACGTCACGCGCTACTACCGCCGCGCGGTGACGATCGTCGACGCCGAGCAGCTTGGCGGCGCCATGATGGAGAAGCTGGCCGAGCTGTTCGACGAGGAACCGCACCAGCACCGGGACGGCGCCGGCGGGCCCCCCGCCCGGGGCCGGCGGCGCGCCGGCGTCTGACCGCCGGTCCGGCGACCGCCGGCTAGCCCGACAGATGCGCGCCGAAGAACGCCATGGTGCGGTCCCAGGATAGCTTGGCGTCCGCTTCGTCGTAGCGGGCGCTGGTCGGGTTGGCGAACGCGTGGTCGGCCTCGTACCAGTGCACCGTCAGGTCCCTGCCCGCCTTGGTCATCTCGGCCGTGAAACCGTCGACCATGGGCTGGTTGATCCAGCCGTCGCGGGTGGCGAAATGTCCCATGACCGGACCTTTCAGCGCGGCAAGCTCGTCGGCCGTGCGGGCGACGTTGCCGTAATAGACCACGGTCGCGTCGGTGGGCGCGCTGATGCCGGTCATCAGCGACCAGCCGCCGCCGAAACACCAGCCGACCGAGCCCAGCCGGCCGCTCGATTTCGGATGCCTGTTCAGCCACCGGGCCCAGGACGTCAGCGTGTCGACGGCGGCCGGCGGCTCGACCTTCTGCATCAGCGCGCGGGCCCCCTCGCGCGTCGTCGCCGATTGCCCGCCATAGAGGTCGACGGCCAGCCCCAGATAGCCCTGGTTGGCGAACTCGGCCGCGACCGCCCTGATCTGGTCGTTCAGGCCCCACCATTCGTGGATCAGGATCACCGCCGGCGCCGGCGTCGTCGCCGGCATGGCCAGCGCCGCGTCGACCCGGCGTCCGTCCGCCGTCGTGATGCCGACCTTCTTCAGGTCGGCGGCGGCGGCCCGCGCCAGCATCGGATTGGCCAGCACCGCCGCCAGTGGCGGGCCCGCGACACCCTTGACGATTTCACGCCGTGCTAACATGACTTGCCCTCGCTCGGAAGTTCCCTGCATTGGATCTGGCCCAGACTAGCCCCGGATCAATGGGCGAACCACACACGGACATGTGATGAAGCGGTGTCATTTTTTCCTCGCCCGGCTCGCCGCGGGCCTGGCTTCCCTGCTCCTGCCAGCGATACCCGCCGCCGCCGAACCGCTGTCCCTGACCTTCGAGCCCGTTCCCCTCGATAGCGAGGACCCGGCGGTGAGCCGGGTCGGCGCGCTACGCTATCTCGGCGGCCTGTGGCTGCGGTCCGGCAATCGGGCGTTCGGCGGGCTGTCGGGACTGACGCTCGCCGACAACGGCCGCCGCCTGATCGCCGTGAACGACCGCGCCCATTGGTTCACCGCCGACATTCTGCGGGCCGACGACGGCCGGCTGCACGGTCTCGCCAATGCCGATCTGGCGCCGATGCGCGGCCGGGACGGCGGCCGGATCGCCGGCGGAAACGCCATGCGCGACGCCGAGGCGGTCGAGCGCCTGCCCGACGGCGGCCTGATCACCGGCTTCGAGCGCCGGCACCGCCTTTGGCGCTACCAGCCCGGCGCGACGCCGGCCCAGGCCAGGCCGACACCGTTCACGCCGCCGCCGGCCTTGCGCCTGGCCCCGTTCAACGGCGGCCTCGAGGCCATCGCCGCCTTCGCGAACGGCGATCTGCTGATCGTCACCGAGGACGATCGTGACGCGAATGACGACATCATCGGCTGGCTCTGGCGCGGCAATGCCTGGCATGACATCCGCTACGCGGGCACCGGCCTGTTCAAGCCGACGGATTTCGCCGTCCTGCCCGGCGGCGACGTGATCGCCCTGGAACGCCGCTTCACCGCCGTCGGCGGCGTCGCCGGGCGGGTGCAGCGGATCCCGGCGGACACGATCGAACCCGGGGCGCGCCTCGTCGGCATGGAGCTCGCGCGTCTGGAGCGGCCGTTGAGCGTCGACAACTTCGAGGGCATTGCCGTGGACCGCGATGCCGACGGCGCGACGCTGATCTACATTCTGTCGGACGACAACTTCAACCGCCTGCTGCAGCGGACCTTGCTGCTGCTGTTCGCGCTCGACGAAACCGGTTAGCGCGCAGTTGAAGATAGGGCTCTCGGCCCATTTTGCGGCCTTGCCGGCCCGCTCCCCCACCCAGCCAACAAAACGGGCAACTTCAGTCAGCGCAATGCCTGGAAACCCGGTTGACTGTCCACAAATCTGTAATTTCGTTTATAACGTTTATTTCACTTATGTCGTTTATGGCTTATATTCTTAGAAAAGGGAGATTGGTCATGAACCTCGCCGTCTTGAAGGAAACCGAGCTGGCGATGCCGACCGACAAGGAGTCCGCGCTTGCGGCTGAGACTGGCCGCCAGATTGCCTCCGTCATCAGCAGCGCGGAGACGGTGCCAGCGCATTTTGGCCCAAAGGGTGCCGTGAACGTCGAGTTACCGGTTACTGCGGTGCGACTGCTCCTCGATATCCTGGAGCAGATGGCGCGTGGCAATGCGGTAACGCTGATGCCCGTGCATGCTGAGCTGACAACGCAGCAGGCGGCCGATCTTCTTAGTGTATCGCGGACGCATCTTGTTCAACTCCTCGACGAGGAGAAGATCCCGCACCGGAAGGTCGGCACTCACCGGCGCGTGCGTGCCGAGGATGTTCTTGCCTACCGGCGAGAGTCCGAACGTGCACGACGTAAGGCGCTCGACGAGCTAACTGATCTTGATCAAGAGCTTGACCTTCAATAGCGCATGGACCGGTTCACTGCGTTTCTGGATGCCAACGTCATCTACCCCGCTGGTCTTCGAGACATTCTTCTCCGGCTCGCCGATCGCAACCTCTATCGCCCCCGCTGGAGCGCGATGATCCATGAAGAGTGGATTCGGAACGTATTGAAGGACCGGCCCGGTTTGAGCGTCGATCAACTCCAGCGAACCCGGAATATTATGGACCGTCATTTTCCAGATGCATTGGTGGTGGGATTCGAACCGCTCATCGAAAGCCTGAGCCTACCAGATCCAAGCGACCGGCATGTTCTGGCAGCCGCTATCAGAGGACGGGCCGATGTGATCATTACGCAGAATTTGAAGGACTTCCCCCATGAGCGCCTCGATCCCTACGAGATTGAAGCTCGGCACCCGGACGATTTTGCCTTGGGGCTCTTTGACCTTTATCCGGGTGCCGCGCTCGGAGCGGTCCGAGATCACCGGGCCGCGCTGGTACGCGCGCCGAGGTCCGCCGAGGAACATTTAGGCGCCTACGAAAGGATGGGGATGACAAAGTTTGCTTCGGCGCTTCGGGCTTACGCAGGTATCCTTTAGCTACGATGATTTCATCGCAGTCGATGTCCTTCTGCCTATGGTCAACGAGCAGCCGATAGAGAGTGGTTTCGCCAGACCGAGAAAGCACTGCACTTCGACACACCGCAACGTCCCTACTTAGGGAAAATGTCAAACGCCCCTTCAATCAATACTGCACCGCTATAGGGCATACGGATCGCGCTATAGAAAGCTGGGTTATCGATGTGCCAACACAGATCGAGTGCGTCGGCCTGACTGGAGTTGCCCCCTTTGCGCAAACCCCTAAATGTCCACGAAAGCGGGGCAACTCCATCCGGGGGTTCGCCCAGATCCAAGTGCAGTTGCCCGCTTTGGTGACTGCGTGAGGGAGCGGGCCGGCAAAGGTCGTCTCAAACGGAGCTTCAGCGCGCGGCGGCGGGACTCGGGGCGATCCAGCGCATGGCGGCGCGGAACGGCAGCAGCAGGGCCGCGGCCATCAGCAGCTTGGCGGCGAAATCGCCCAGCGCCCAGGTCTGCCAGGGCAGGCCGGTATAGGCGAAGGCGAGGCTGAAGAAGAGCGCCGTGTCGACGGCCGAGCCAAGCAGCGAGGAGGCCAGCGGCGCCTGCCACCAGGCGGCCTTGCGCAGCCGGTCGAAGACGAAAACGTCGAGCAACTGCGCGATCAGGAAGGCCGTCCCCGACGCGACCGCGACCCGCCAGCCGGCCGCGGCCACCGACAGCACGACGGCGAGCGCGAAGCCGACATAGACCACGTTGCGCGTCGCCGCCGCGCCGAAGCGGCGGTTCGTCAGGTCCGTGACCAGAAAGGCGACGGGATAGGTGAACGCGCCCCAGGTCAGCCAGTCGGCGAGCCCGAACGGCGTGAACGGGACCTGCACGGCCACGTTCGAGACGACGATCACGCAGATCATCGCCACGACCGGCAGCACCAGCGGCCGGATGCCCGGATTGTTCATGTCTGTCCCCGGTGGCGGCGGGACGCCGTGCCTAGGCGGTCGCGGTCTGTCCGGCCCGGGCCTTGGCGATATCGCGTTTCAGGCGCCGCGCCTTCAGCGACAGGTCCGTGTCCCGCGCCTTCAGCAGGAAATTGTCGAGGCCGCCGTTATGCTCGACCGAGCGGAGCGCCGCGGTCGACACCTTGAAGCGGACCGTGCGGCCCAAGGTGTCGGACTGCAGCGTCTTATCCTGCACGTTCGGCAGGAACCGCCGCCGGGTCCTGTTGTTGGCGTGGCTGACGTTATTGCCGGCCTGCACCGCCTTGCCCGTAAGTTCACAACGTCGCGCCATTGCCCTGATCCGGTGAAATCTGAAAAAATGATGGTTAACGCGGTCGCCAGGCGCGCCCGCGGGCGCCGGATAGGCAACGGCTCCGCTGTTTACGGCAAGCGGCCGACAGCGTCAAGACACCAGAACGGGAGAACACGCGCATGGATTTCCAAAGCCTGCTGTCGGCCTTCTGCGCCGCCGTCGAGGCGGGGGACGGCGACGCGCTCGCCGCGACATTCACCCCCGACGGTGTCTATGACGACGTCTTCTACGGCGAGTTCGCCGGCCGGGACGCCATCAGCGACATGCTGACCAGCTATTTCCACCGCGACGGCCGGGACTTCCGCTGGCGCATGATCGACCCGGTCAGCGACGGCGAGACCGGCTATGCCCGCTGGGCCTTCAGCTTCACCGGCAGGGTCGGTCCCGGCGAGGGCCGGCGCATCTTCATGGACGGCGTCGGCCTGTTCAGGCTGCGCGACGGCCTGATCGCCCGCTACGAGGATATCGCCAAGGCCGGCGAGGCGTTCGTGCAGCTCGGCCATACGCCGGACAAGGTCCACCGCCTGCTGGGCCGCATGGCGGACCGGCAGCGCGCGACGCCGGCGGCGCGATCGGTGCTGGAAATTTGAGTTTGCGTCGCGCGCGCGACAGACGTTATGACAAGGTCATGCGCCGAACCGGTCAAATCACCGGCCCGACCCTTGACCCCGGCGGCAATTGAACGACGTTAGCGAAGTCATGCGACACCTTCTCCGTTCGGCCGCGATCGCGGCGCTGGTCGCCCTCCCCGCCGCCGGGCAGGCGGCCGACAAGCCGTTGCTGCTGGATCTGCGGATCGACCTCTATGCCGCCGGGCTGCACGCCATGGCCATGGACATCTCGGCCCGGCTGGACGGCGAACGCTACCGCATCAACGCCAACGCCCGCACCCAGGGCATGGCCGACCTGATCGCGCAATGGCGGTCGGACAGCAGCTCGGCAGGCGTCATCGAGGATGGCCGCGTCAAGCCCGCCTGGCACCGCCAGGACGGCCGCTGGCGGTTCAACGAGCGCCTGACCCGCCTCTATTACGACCGCGACGGCGACGTGAAGGCCAACATCACGCCGCCACCCGACGACGACGGCCGCGAGCCGGTGCCGCCGGCCCTGCGCATGGGCACGCTGGATGTCCTCTCGGCGACCCTCACGGGCGTGGTGCTGCGACGGACCGAGGATTACTGCAACCGCGCCGTGCCGATCTTCGACGGCCGGCGGCGTTACGACCTGCGCCTGTCGGCGGTCGGCGAGGACCTGCTGCCGCCCAGCGAGCTGTCGGATTTCGCCGGACGCGCGCTGAAATGCGAGGTCTCGGTCGAGCGGGTCGCCGGTTTCAAGGCCTCCCGGGACGACGCGGACGACGCGGATGACGCGCGCCGGGACGAACGGCCGCCGACCTACCTCTGGGTCGCGCATCTGCCGGATGCCGGCATCGTCGTGCCGGTTCGCCTGGAAGCGGCCTCGAAGTACGGCAAGGCGGTGGCGCATCTCACGACCGTGCGGACCCGCCGGGACGACGCGCGACAGGCCGCGGCAGGCCCGCGCTGACGCCCGACGCGGACCACCCCGCGCCGCGTCACGAGCGACGACAAGCCGGTTTTCCGACAATATGATCCGAACGCGGCCTTCGCCGCCGCGTTCGGCGCCCGCATCGGCGCCGGTATGCGTCTGGTACCCGATATTCAGCGAGGAGGGCAGTCAGTGACCAAGACAATGAGGATGGACATGACCGACGAGACCTGGTCCCGTCGTGCGATATTGAGCGGCGCCGGGAAAGCCGCGCTGTCGGCGACCGCGGTGGCGATGATCGTCGGCTGCGAGAGCATTGCCCGGTCGGACAAGCCGGCCGATCCGGCGGCCGACGTGGCGATTCTGAACACCGCGCTCGGTCTCGAGCACGAGGCCATTGCCGCCTACCAGCTCGGCGCCGAAAGTGGCCTGCTCCGGCCCGAGGTCCTGCCCGTGGCAGTCCTGTTCCAAAGCCATCACAAGCAGCACGCCGACGCGCTGACCAACGCGATCACCAAGTTCGGCGGCGCGCCGACGGCGCCGCAGACGCTGGCGCAATACGCCGAAAAACTGAAGGCCGGCACGCTGGCATCACAGACCGACGTGCTGAGCCTGGCCGCGACGCTGGAAAAGCAGGCGGCCGACATCTACCTGAGCGTGATCCCGTCGTTCAACGACCGCAGCCTGGCGCAGGCCGCCGGCCGCCTGGCGGCGGACGAGACCATGCACTGGACGGCGCTCAGCGCCGCGCTCGGCCGTGACCTGCCGAAGGACGCGCTGACCTTCGGCGCCTGACCGAACATCGCCGCGCGTCGCGCCGGCCTGGCGCGCGGCGCGCGGCGGGCGCGTCTCCAACAGGCTGCTGAAAACGTCGCGATATCGGTGCCAGCATGCTTCGAGACGACGCTTCGCGTCTCCTCAGCATAAGGATAAGCTATTGAATTCAAAAGATTCCTCATCCTGAGGAAGCCCCGATAGGGGCTGTCTCGAAGGATGGTCAGCCGCGATATCGGATCATTTCGGCAGCCTGCCAACCCTTAGTCCTTCTGGCTTTCGACGATCTGCTTGAAGAAGATGTAGCAACGGCCGACACGGCTGCGGATCAGGCTTTCGCGCACCAGGTGGTCGATGTCGACCTTGCGCGCTTCCTCGATCAGGGCGCCGAACTGCATGGCGAAATGCAGGATGCTGACGCCGGCCGGCGATTCCGCCTCCAGGGCCTCGCGAAACCGGGTCTCGACCGCCACGTATTGCGCCGAATCGCCGATGAACCGGCAGCGGTAGCGCCGGTCGACCTCGCCGCCGTTCTTGTCCTGCTCGATCCAGAGGCTGTTGACGAAGGCGTCATCGAATTCGGGCACGCCGTCCTCGATACTGTCGAGCAGGTAGTCGAGATCGTCGAACACCACGTCGACCACCCGCATCAGGGTTTCGCGGCGCGCCTGCACTTCCTGATCGCGGATCACGGCGGCCTGGATCTTGGTGTTGTCCAGCACCGGCTTCAGATCGGCCGCCTGCCTGGCCAGCGTCTCGGTGTTTTCCTTGATCCGGTCGCTGTAGTTCAGCAGCTCGTTCTGCTGCTGTTGCAGCAGTTGCCGGCTGTGGGCCAGCTCCTGGCCCTGCTGGATGTAGCCGATGACCAGCCACAGAAACACCAGCGGCGCGAACAGGCCGACCGAGAAATTGGCATAATCCGCCGCCGACCAGGACATGAAACCCGGCAGGCCGATCTCGAACACCACATAGGCGGCGCCGGCCGCCAGCCAGACCAGCGTCAGGCCCAGGCCGAAGACGCGCTTAAGCATGGCCGTC
>JANQKO010000169.1 GCA_028281075.1 Alphaproteobacteria bacterium
GGCGACCTCGGCCCGAAAGCCCAGCGCGAGCGCAACCGTTTCGCCTTCAAGACGCCCTATGCCCAGGGCTACATGCCGCTGATCAAGAACCTGGTGCCGATGCAGGACGGTCCGGTCGCCGAGACGCCTGCGTCGGGTACGGACGATCCGGCGACCAACGCCGATGACGTCAAGGCCGCCGGCTATTTCTTGGGCGCCGACATGGTCGGCATCTGCGAGGCGCCGGCCTTTGCCTACTATTCGCATGAGCTCGATGGCACGCCGATCGCGCCCTACCACAAATACGCCATCGTCATGCTGATCGATCAGGGCTACGAGACCATGGAAGGCGCGTCGGGCGACGACTGGATCTCGGGCGCCCAGTCGATGCGGGCCTATATGCGCGGCGCCGAGATCGCCGGCGTGCTGGCGGCGCAGATCCGCGGCCTGGGCCATGGCGCCAAGTCCCACACCAATGCCGATTCCGACGTGCTGCACATCCCGCTGATCCTGCTCGCCGGCCTCGGCGAGCTGTCGCGCATCGGCGAGCTGGTGCTGAACCCCTTCGTCGGTCCGCGTTTCAAGTCGGTGGTGGTGACGACCGACATGCCGCTGCGGCCGGACCGGCCGATCGATTTCGGCCTGCAGGACTTCTGCGATCAATGCATGAAGTGCGCTCGTGAATGTCCCTGCGACGCGATCTCGTTCGGCGACAAGATCATGTTCAACGGCTACGAGATGTGGAAGCCGGACGTCGAGAAATGCGTCC
The DNA here is from genome assembly GCA_028281075.1 of Alphaproteobacteria bacterium. Classification (GTDB taxonomy): domain Bacteria; phylum Pseudomonadota; class Alphaproteobacteria; genus JANQKO01. Next base: position 749 of record JANQKO010000169.1, read on the forward strand.
GCTACCGGGTCACCAATCCGAAGGGCTCGGCCTGCGGCCGCTGCATGAAGATGTGCCCCTACAATTCGGAAGGGCTGCTGCTGCACCGGATGTTTCTGTGGGCCGCGATCAGGCTGCCGTTCAGCCGCAAATGGATCGCCGTCCTGGACGACAAGGTCGGCAACGGCCGGCGCAATCCGGTGAAACGCTGGTGGTACGACCTGGAGATCGTCGATGACGTGGCGGTCGCGCCGCCGCTCGGCACCAACGAACGCGATCTCGACCTCGACCGGGTCGTCGATCCGGCGAAACAGAAGCTGGCGATCTATCCCGCCGACACCATGCCGCCGCCGGACTCGACCGAGCCGGTGCCGGTGGACCGCAAGGCGGGCCTGCGTCGCGCCGCCGGCGCCGAGAAGGCCGCCGACGCGCGGGCTGGTCGCATGGAGTGATGGGACGCTCGTTTGCGGCCATCGCGCGACGTGACTGAACACGTGCCGGCCGGCCGTGCCGTCGACGTGAGTCGGCGATAGCACCAGGACAAAACCGAAAGCGTTGTCGCTTGACGGCCGCCGCCTCGTTTCAATGACATGTTTCACGCAACGACGATGGTTGCATGTTTCGTGAAACGTATATCCGAGCCGTTGTTTCTCAGAATCCGTTGAATTCAGCCATTCTTTGGACCTTCTGTCGGCTGGCACGAAATTTGCTTGTAGCCCGGAGTCTGCCATTGAATAACCAATGAACTCGGGGGATGGGGCGCTTGGGCACGAGCGGTTCTTCGATCTCGCACAAGGTCGCGCTGACAACGGATGTGCGGATTCCGATGCGCGACGGCATCACGTTGTCGGCCGATGTCTATCGTCCAGCGGACGCTGAAGGGCGGCCGGTCGACGAGGCGTTCGCGACGATCCTCGAACGTACGCCCTATGACAGGACACGGCAGTTCCAGCATCGCTGTGGCCAGTATTTCGCGTCGCGCGGCTACAACTGGGTGGTTGTCGACTGCCGCGGGCGCGGCGATTCCGATGGCGAATTCGCATTCTACAACAAGCATCACGAAGGGTTGGACGGCTACGACACCGTCGAATGGATCGCGCAGCAGGGGTGGTCGAACGGCAAGATCGGGACCACCGGACTGTCGTTTGCCGGCGCCAACCAGCAGGCCATGGCGGTGATGCGGCCGCCCCATCTGACGACGCAGTTCATACTCGATTGCGGTGTGAACTACTGGCGCAGGACCCTGCGCAACAACGGCGCCTTCGCAGAGGGGATCTTTGCGCCCTATGTGTTCCGGATGGCGATAAGCGGCAAGGAGGCCGCCGCCGATCCCGCGGTGCGGCGGGAGCTGGAGCGGTATCTCGCCGACATTCACACCTGGATCCGCGAGCTGCCGCTGCGTCCCGGCGCGACGCCTCTGGCGTTGGCGCCGAGCTATGAGCGCTGGTACTTCGATATCGCCACCCAGGGCGACTACACGGAACTATACCAGACGCCGATGACGAATGTGCATGACTGGCTGGATCGATATCCGGACATTCCGCTCTGCTTCGCGGCGAGCTGGTATGGCAATCGTCACGCCTGGGGCAATTTCGAGAAATTTCGGGCGCTCAGCGACAAGAACAGCCAGCCCGTGAAGCTGATCGTCGGTCACTGGCTGCATCAAGAAGATTTCATGGAGCAAAGGTTCGCCGGCAACGCCGACTTCGGTAATGATTCCTATCTCGATCTGAACGATATGCGTCTGCGGTGGTACGATCAATTCCTCAAGGGGATCGAGACCGGGATCGCCGACGAGCCGCGCCTGTCAATCTGGACCATGGGCGGTGGCAGCGGCAAGCGCAACGTCGATGGCCGCCTCGGGCACGGGGGTCAATGGGCCGCGATCGATCGGTGGCCGCCGCGCGGCTTCGAGACATGCGAATTGAACCTGGGTGCCGCCGGATCGTTGAGCAGGCAGGCGCCGCCGGCGGATGCCGCCCCCCTTGAGTACATGTTCGATCCGCGCGACCCGGTTCCGACAATCGGCGGCGGCGTCCAGAATCCGAGGGGTGTCACCGGCCTGCTTCAAGGCGGCGGATTCGATCAGCGCGGGCAACCTGGCTTTTCGCTGACGGCCGGCAACGAGTCGCTGGCCAGCCGCCACGATGTTCTGGCATTCCGCACCGAGCCACTGGCGCAGGACATCGACGTTACCGGCGATGTGACCGTCATATTGTGGGTAAGGTCGTCCGCCGTGGATACCGACTTCACGGCCAAGCTGATCGACGAATATCCGCCCAGCAACGACTATCCGCTGGGGTTCGCCCTCAATCTTGTCGACGACATCGTGCGCATGAGCTACCGGGATGGGCGTCTGACGCGCGAGCTGATCGAGCCGGGCGAGCTGTACCGCATCGAAATCGGGCCGATGGTGATCAGCAACCTGTTCCGCAAAGGGCATCGGATCCGGCTGGACATATCCAGCAGCAGCTTCCCGCAATTCGATGTCAACCCGAATACCGGCGCCCCGTTCGATGAGAACCGCGGCGGCGTGGTGGCCCGGAATGCGGTCTATGTCGATGCTGAGCATCGGTCGATGCTGAGGCTGCCGGTGTCAAAAACAATTTGAATTCATCCGATACAGAAATGAAGCCAAAATCTAGGAAATAATAAGCTGAAATATCGAATAAATATTCGAATCCATGTTCCGATTATTGTCTTTGGTGCTGAATTTTATTGGGAGGTACGTAATGATCAGATCGACCCTCTTGTGTCGAGGGCTCTTGCGACTGAAGCTTCCAGCCGCCGCCTTGGCTTTGGGAGCGATTGTCTCGCTAGCGCCGGCGATCGAACTGGCGCGCGCCTATGCCGAAGAGAACGACGTGTTGCGGATTCGGATCGGCTCCGACGTCATCAGCTTCGATCCCCATCGGCCGTCGACCATCGAGAACACGAGCGTTGCGGTCCATGTCTATGATGGCCTGTTCGGCTACGACCTGACCGACATGAGCATCGAGCCGCGCCTGGCGGAGAGCCATTCGGTCAGCGAGGATGGTCTCGTCTACACGATCAAGCTTCGTGAAGGCGTCATGTTCCATGGCGGCTATGGCGAGATGACCGCCCATGACGTCAAGTTCTCGTTCGAGCGCGTCATGGACCCGGAAGCGCCTTCGCCATGGGCCAAGGAATTCGATGGCATGACGATCGACGTCGAGGACGACCATACGGTGGTCCTGACCCTGGCTCGACCGAACGCCAATTTCCTGCATTCGCTGTCGTCGCGCAACCAGGCGCTGATCCTCAGCCGGAAAGCGATAGAGGAGATGGGGGAGGATTGGATTACCAATCCGATCGGAACCGGTGCATACGAGTTTTCCGCCTGGCGGCCGGGCGACCGTGTCGTCCTGGCGGCCAATGACGACTATTTCCGCGGGCGACCGGCGATCGACCGTCTCGAGCTGGTGCTGATTCCCGAGGAGACGTCCGCCGAAATCGCGTTGCTCAATCGCGAGATCGACGTGTTCTTCGCGCTTCAGGGACCGGAGATCATCGAGCGTCTGGAAGCCAATGCCGAGATCAACGTCAGTCAACGGCCGGCGCTGATCTCCTGTCATCTGGTGCTGAACACGACCGTGCCGCCGCTCGATAACGTGCTGGTGCGCCGCGCCATGGCCCATGCGGTCAACCGCGAGAGCCTGGTCGAGAACTTCTTCCGCGGCACCAAGGTCCTGACCTCGACCCCGTTGACGCCGGAATATGTCGAATACACCGACGATGTCCCGCAATATCCCTACGATCCCGACAAGGCGCGTGAGCTGTTGGCCGAGGCGGGATTCGCGGACGGCTTCGACTTTCGGTACATCACCGTCGCGCTGTCGCCGTACGACCAGTTTCCGGTCGTCGTCTCGGACGACCTGAGCAGGGTTGGCATTCGCGTCGACCTGACGGTGATGGAGCGCGCGACCTATGGCGCGGCACGGGCCAGCGGCACCTTGCCGAGCGCGACGACCTGTCCGTCCAATTCGCCCAACCCGGACACGCTGCTGCGCGCGCTTGTGCACAGCGACGGGTTTCCTCCCGGCGTCAACACCGCGCGCTACGCCGGCGCGGACGCCCTACTTGACGCCGCGCGCGCCAAGCAGGACCCGGACAAGCGGAGCAAGCTCTACCACGAGGCGCAGCGCCAGATCATGGCCGATGTGCCGACGATCCCGCTTTATGCCGACCGCTTGTTCACCGCGACCCATAGCGGCGTCGAGGGCGTGATGACGTCGGCGGCCTTCTGGGTCGATGCCTACGGAGCGACGGTCAATCGTTGACCTGGAGCCTGTGGCCGGCGCGTGGCGACATGCGCCGGCCACCATCGCCCGGTCGGCCAATGACGGCGTCCGGGGCAGACCGCTGTCCGTTGCGTATCCCTGACCGGAAGAAGGCGTAGTGCAATCGTGCGATCCGACGCAAAGTCGAACTGTTCCCGCTGACCTCGAAGAGACCCAAACCCATGCTTCGCTACGCGATTGGGCGCCTTTTGCTCGTCATACCGACGATCTTCGGCATGGTGGTTCTTGCATTTTTCATGCTGCGCGCGCTGCCGGGCGATCCGGCGACGGCGATTCTGGGCGAGTTCGCCACGCCTCAGGCGCTAGAGCGGTTGCGCAGCAGTCTGCGCCTCGACGAGCCGCTGCTGTCGCAGTTCTACCATTATGTTACCGGCATGATGACCGGTGATTGGGGGCGTTCGGCGCTGACACGTAAGCCGGCGATGGCGGAGGTGATGAGCGTCGTCATGCCATCGATGGCGCTCGCCTTCGCCAGTATTTTCGTGGCCATCGTCATCGGCATTCCCGTCGGCGTGCTGTCGGCCGTCAAGCAAGGCACCGGCATCGACTATCTGCTCGTCGCGCTGACGATCATCGGCATCAGCTTTCCGGTGTTCTGGCTTGGCTTGATCACCATCGTCGTGTTCGCGCACACGATCCCGCTGTTTCCGGCGGTCGGGGCGGGCGCGCCCGGCAGTCTGCTGAGCCAGACCCATGCGCTGGTTCTGCCCGCCATCGTGCTCGGCAGCGGCGGTGCGGCATATATCGCGCGCCTGACCCGCTCCTCCATGCTGGAAGTCATGAATCAGGACTATATTCTGGTTGCCCGCGCGATGGGTATCTCGGAGTCCCGGATCCTGTTCGTCTACGCCATGCGCAGCGCGCTGCCGGCGATCTTGAGCGTGATCGGGGTGACCTTCGCGGTGTCCATCGGCAACGCCATCCTCGTCGAGGTCGTGTTCGCCCGTCCCGGCCTGGGCTCCTTGATTATCAAGGCGACATTCTCGCGAGACTACCAACTGCTCCAGGCCGGCTTGCTGATGCTGGCGGTATCGGTCGTCCTGGTGAACTTCGTCATCGATCTGCTGTACCCGATCATCGACCCGAGGCTGCGCAGATGACGGTCAGCCTCGACAACGGTCCCGTTGTTGCCATGCCGGCCTGGAAGCGCTGGATGCGGTCTCCCTATGCGCGCCATACGGGCTTTCTCGTCGGCGCCGGAATCACCGTGCTTTTCGTGTTCGTCGCGCTGATCGGTCCGTTCATCGCGCCTTACGATCCGCTGGCGACCGACCTGCAGAACGTGCTGCAACCGCCGGGCGGCGAGCATTTGCTTGGGACCGACCGCTACGGCCGGGACATTGCGTCGCGTCTGCTCTGGGGCGCGCAGGCCTCGCTGTTCGTCGCGCTGGCCGTTGGCTCGCTGTCACTGCTGTTCGGCGTGATTCTTGGCACCTTGGCCGGGTTCGTCGGCGGTTGGACGGACCGGATCATGCTGGCGGTGATCAACATCCTGCTGGCCTTTCCGGGCTTCCTGCTGGCGCTCGCTTTTGTCGCGATCCGCGGCTCCACCTTGACGAATGTGATCTTGGCGGTGACGCTTGCCTACACCCCGCGCGTGGCGATCGTCATGCGGGCGGTGGTGCTGAACATCAGGCCGCGCCAGTTCATCGAGGCCTCCTTCGCCGTCGGCGTGTCGACGCCGACGATGATCTGGAAGCATGTGCTGCCGAACTGCCTGCCGCCGGTGATCGTCGTGGCGACCGTCAGCGCCGCCTTCGCCATTCTTGCCGAGGCGGGGCTGAGCTTCCTGGGGCTTGGCGTGCAGCCGCCGGCGCCCACCTGGGGCAACGTCATCACCGACGGCCGGCCATTCCTGATCTCCGATCCCTGGATCAGCATCTCGGCCGGCGCCTGCATTGCCGTTGTCGTCACCGGCCTCAACCTCTTGGGCGACGGCGTGCGCGATACCCTCGATCCGTTCCTGCGCAACCAAACCGGCGCCAGGGCGCTCAAGTAACCGGGATGCTCGACGGATCTGGCATTCGGCGCCGGCGCGTCTCGCTGGCACGTTCGGTCCGATGGTCGCGATAGGAGTGGGAATGCAAGACGGCGGCGCTGTACCCAACACGGCAGACGGCAACCCGTCCGCGTCGACCGCGTCGGGGTCCAGGCTGTCGGTCCGCGGCCTGACCGTGCAGTTCGCGATGCCGATGGGGATCGTGCGGGCCGTCGACAATGTGTCCCTGGACATCGCCCAGGGCGAGACGGTGGGCGTCGTTGGCGAATCCGGCTCGGGTAAGAGCGTCACCTTTCTCAGTGTCATGGGAATGGTGCGCCAGCCGGGCCGTATCGTCGCCGGTTCCGTGGAACTTGACGGCCGCGACCTGTCGCAGCTCGACCGGGAAGAACTGCGCGGCATCCGCGGCCGCGACATTTCCATGGTCTTTCAGGACCCCCAGACCTCGCTCAATCCGGTGTTTCCGATCGGCAAGCAGATCGTCGATGTGTTCCGCGCCCACCTTCCGATCTCGAAGGACGAAGCCCGCCGGCGCGCCCTGGAAGTGCTGGACCTCGTGCACATCCCCGAGGCGAAAAACCGATTCGACAGCTTTCCCCACGAGTTCTCCGGCGGCATGCGCCAGCGTGTTCTGATCGCGATGGCGCTGGCGCTGCGGCCGCGCTTCATCATCGCCGACGAGCCGACGACCGCGCTCGACGTGACCATGCAGGCGCAGATCCTGGAACTGCTTCACGAATTGAAGCAGGAGATCAATATCGGCCTCGTGCTGATTACGCACGATCTCGGCGTTGTTGCGCGATCGGCCGACCGGGTCATCGTGATGTATGGCGGCAAGATCGTCGAGCAGGGCGATGTCAGAACCATTTTCTACGAGCCGCGGCACCCCTACACCGTGTCGTTGATGCGCTCGATGCCGCGCATCGACATGGTCCGCGGCGAGCGTCTGCACTCGATCGGCGGATCGCCGCCCAGCCTGAGCGGCCTTCCCGCCGGATGCGCATTCCATCCGCGCTGTTTCCTTGGTGCCGAGCGTCCGAAGTGCCGAACGGAAACGCCCGAACTGCATGACGCCGGACGCGGCGGCCACCGGTCCGCCTGTCACTATGCCAACGAACTCGAGCTGGTTTCGACCGACGCGCCGAAGGTCGGAGAGGTGGTGGCGAGGGCTGGCGCGCAGACGACTGGAGAGGCGCTGCTCGAGGTGCGGGATCTGCGCATGCACTATCCCGCGGCAAGCTTTCAGGTGCCGTGGAACCGGAAGGTGGTGAAGGCGGTCGACGGCGTGTCGTTCTCGGTCCGCGAAGGCGAAACGCTGGGCATCGTTGGCGAGTCCGGCTGCGGCAAGAGCACCCTTGGGCGCTGCTTGATCCGGCTGATCGAACCGACATCGGGGTCGATCGCGTTTCGGGGCAGCGAGATATCGCATCTCGGAGTCCGGGACATGCGGGCGCTGCGAACCGACATCCAGATGGTGTTTCAGGACCCCTATGCATCGCTCGACCCGCGGATGACGGTGGAAAGCATCCTGCGCGAACCGTTCGAGGCCCATGGTCAAGCCGATGCGCGGACAACGCACAAGATCAAGGAGTTGATGGCGCATGTCGGGCTCAACCCCGAGCATATCGAGCGGCGGCCGCACGAGTTTTCGGGCGGCCAGCGCCAGCGCATCGGCATCGCCCGTGCCCTTGCGCTCAAACCCAAGCTGATCATTCTCGATGAGCCGGTCTCGGCGCTGGACGTCTCGGTACAGGCACAGATCATCAACCTGCTGAAGGATCTGCAGGCCGAGTTCAAGCTCACCTATCTGTTCATCGCCCATGACCTGTCGGTGGTCCGGCATATCTGCGACCGGGTAATGGTGATGTATCTGGGCCGCATCATCGAAGCCGGCGACCGCGACACCCTGTTCGCCGATCCGCGGCATCCCTATACGAAAGTGCTGCTGTCGGCCGTGCCGCTTCCCGACCCGGACAAGGAACGCGCGCGCGCGCATGTTGTCGTCCCCGGCAGCGTGCCCAGCCCGATCAATCCGCCGCGCGGCTGTCATTTTCATCCGCGCTGCCCAAGCGCCGCCGCGCTGGCCGGCTCGATGCCGGCCGACGAACTGGAGCAACTCGCCGACGGCGGCGTGCTGCCGAAGCCGTGCGTCAATGCCTATCCGGACATTGGCGCCGAGGCGGACGGCCACGTTCAAGCATGTCATTTCGTCGGCGTCGACAACCAAAACACCGGAACTAGGGGAAGATGATGGCCACACATGACAACGACACGGCCGACGCGGTCGTGACCATCCACGCCGATCACCACGGCGAGGGCGAGCGCGTCTTCGGCGCGACCGGATGGACGGTGCCCGCGCCGAGCGACTTTCTGGCGCCCCTGCCCAAGGCGCTGAGCAACCGTCGGATCACCACGTTCCACTATCGGGATACGGGCAACAGTCCCAAGAGCCACGGCTTTCAACATTCGATCGCGCTCTATGCGCAGGACCTGATCCACCTGATCGATTCCGAGGGTGTCGACCGCCCGCATCTGATCGGTATCGGCGGCATGGGCGCCATCGTCATGATGGAGGTCGCGACACGGATTCCCGAGCGCGTCACCTCCCTGGTGCTTCATCAAGGCTGGGCCCGATGTGATCCGATGCTGCGCTGGCAGATCGAGTCGATGCAGCGCCTTCTGCGCGATTCCGGTTTCGACGCCTATCAGAAACTCGCCGCCGCCCTCTGCTACACGCCCGACTACATCACGAAACACGCAGACGAGATCCTGAACACCGGCTGGACGGCGCTGCGTGACCACAAGGACGTGCATCTCGCCTTCATGGACTCGTGCCTGGCTTTCGACGTTCGCGACCGTCTTCATCGCATCACATGTCCGACCTTGATCGTGACCGGCGACGGCACCGACTACATCACCGGCGACCGGCTGGTCGGCGAGATCAAGGCGGGCATCTCCCATGCCGAGGTGCATGTGATGACGGGCGTGCCGCATAGTTTCAAACAGTCAGCGGGATTCATCGCCGATTTCGACCGCGTCGTCGGCGCGTTCTGGGATCGCAATCCGATTTCCCGCTGATCGGGATTTGCCGCGTCGACGCGGCCGGGAAGGCCGCCGCCGCGCGGGCCAGGGTCGGTTAGGCGCGAAGAGAGAGACCGAGAACGGCTTCCAGGTCGGCGATGGCCTGGGCCGGCTCGCCGACCTTGATGGTTTGCATGCCCATGGCGCGGGCGGGTTTCAAATTTATGCCGAGGTCGTCCAGGAACACGGCCTCGGCCGGCCGGATATCGAGCCGTTCGCAGGCGATCTCGTAGAACCGCGGCTCCGGCTTGCGCACGCCGACGGCGCTCGATTCGATGACGGCGTCGAAGATCGTCATGATCTCGGCGATGGCCCGCGCCTTCGCCGGCGTCCGGGCCATGCCGGGCCCGTCGCCCAGGCGGGCGTTGTTGGTCAGGCAGGCGGTCTTGTAGGCCGGGGCCACGGCGCGCAGGGCCGCCACCATCTCGGGCCGGACCTCGCCGGCCAGCAGCTTCAGCACGTCGGCGCCGCTGACCGCGTGTCCGGCCGCCCGCGACTCCGCCTCGAACAGCGCGCAGAAGCCGTCGATGTCGACTTCGCTGCGTTCCAGTCTGGCCCAGGCGTTGTCATCGGGATTGCGGGCGTTCAAGCCGCGAATGAAATCCCGCGGCAGGCCGTTCTCGTCCTCGTAGCGCCGAAAGGCCGCGAACGGGCTGGTCAGGATGACGCCGCCGAAATCCCAGAGGACGGCCTTGATCTCGCCGCCGCTCACGCCGTGCGTTCTTCGGCGTCGGTGTCGACGTTGGTTTCCGCCTCCGTCCGCGCCGGGGCGAGAACCAGCGAGGCGCTGTTCAGGCAGTAGCGCTGGCCGGTCGGCGCCGGACCGTCGGGAAAGACATGGCCGAGATGCGCGTCGCAGGTGGCGCACAGCACCTCGGTCCGGCGCATGAACAGCGAGTTGTCGGCTTCCTCGCGCACCGCGGCCGGCGACACCGGGGCCCAGAAGCTGGGCCAGCCGGTGCCGGAATCGTATTTCGTGTCCGACCCGAACAGCGGGCTGCCGCAGCAGATGCAATTGTAGGTACCGGGCGCCTTCTCGTCCCAGTACTGGCCGGTGAAGGCGCGCTCGGTGCCCTTGCGCCGGGTGACCTGATACTGCTCGGGCGTCAACTGCGCCTGCCATTCCGCGTCGGTCTTCTGGATCTTGGCCGCCATGCCGCTGCTCCCAGGGAAATGCCCACCCCTAGACATAGGGCGCCAGGCCGGGCCGGGTCAATCGCCGGTCCGGCCGGCGCGCCGCTCACGCGCCGCTGATTTGCCATAATCCGCTCGCGCCGGGTCCGGCCCGGGCGGCATGCTTGACCGGGCCGGCCGGACCGGCAAGGATTCGCCGGGGAGCGAACACCGCATGGCCGACATCGAACCGACGGACGCCGACGTCGCCTTCTATCGCGAGAACGGCTATCTCGTCGTGCCGGACGTGATCCCGGCCGACGACCTCGCCCGCCTGCGCGCCGCCACCGACGCGCTGGTCGAGCGGTCACGGCAGGAGGTCGAAAATGGCGACGTCTACGATCTCGAGGACAGCCACGCGCCGGACCGGCCGCGGGTGCGCCGGATCAAGACGCCGCACAATTGGCACGAAGCCTATGCCGCCCTGGTGCGGCATCCCAACATCGTCGCGGTGCTGCGCCGCCTGATCGGGCCGGATATCCGGTTCGACACCTCCAAGCTAAACATGAAGAGCGCGGCCGGCGGCGCCCCGGTCGGCTGGCATCAGGACTGGGCCTTCTATCCGCACACCAACGACGACCTCTGTGCCACCGGCCTGATGCTGGACGATGTCGGGCTCGACAACGGCCCGATGATGGTGGTGCCGGGCAGCCATCGCGGGCCGACCTACGACCATCACGCCGACGGCTTTTTCTGCGGCGCGATCAACGACGATGCCGCCGAGGCCGTGTATCCCGAGGCCGTGCCGCTGACCGGCACCGCCGGCACCCTGACCGTGCACCACGTGCGTATCGTGCATGGCTCGGCGCCGAACCGCTCTAGCCGGCCGCGCCGGTTCCTGCTGCACCAGTACCGCGCCGCCGATGCCTGGCCGCTGCTGGGCGTCGCCGACATCGGCCGGTACGACGATCTGATGGTCGCCGGCGAGACCACCATCGCGCCGCGCCTGGCGCCGGCGCCGGTCCGCCTGCCGCTGCCGCCCGCGCCGCACCAGGGCTCGATCTACGAGAACCAGCGCGGCCTGGGCGACAACGTCCGCATCCCCGACGAGGAACCAAAAAGGGCGGAAGCGACGTGAATGGCGGGTAATGCCGTTGGCGGCGTCAGCCGGCCCCGGCCCTGTTCAGCGCCTTGGCCACCTGCTTGACCTGATGGCCGACGGAGACCGGCATCATCGAGGTGATCTCCAGGTCACGGTCCTCGAAGGCGTCGGTGCCGGCATGCGCGCGCCGCCAGTCCGCGATCGCCGTGTCGCGTTCGCGCAGGAGTTGCTCGATCTGCGGCCGGAACAGCACGATCATCGCCGTGATCCAGCGGTTGGTGGGCCATGACGGCCAGGCATGATCCATGGCGAAGCGGTCGAGCAGCCGGATCACGTCGGCGGCATCGTAGAACGACTCGCCCGTGACCCAGCGGTTGGTCGTGAACAGGTGGGTGGGGAAGCCCTTCTTGTCCATGGAGATCGCGACCAGGTGGCTGAGCTGCTCGTCGCCGATCGGCCACTCGGCCTCGCCGTCATGGGCCACCGGCGCGACGCCGGAGGGCATGCCCTTCTGCCGCAGGAAGGTGTGGAAGTGGCCGTGCTCGCCGTGGGCGCCGCGATGGGCGTGATAGTAGTACTGCGAATGGGTTTCCCGGTCATAGACGTCGCCCTCGGGATAATGGTCCCATTCGTAGAACGTGCCCTGACCCTTCAGCACCTCGCCGACGATGTTGGCGTCGATCTTGGTCAGCACGCGATAGCATTCCAGCACCTCCTCGCCGGCCTGCCGCATCGCCGTCAGGCGCGCGACCGGCAGGCCCTCGAACAGGGATCCCGGCCGCCCCTTGGCGACGGTGGTGTCGTTCGCGCGCACGGTTTCGATCTGTCCTTCCATCACTCCCTCACCAACCTGAACCCGATGAGAATATGTTTCAAGGCTTGCGGCCGGGCATGCCGGGCCGCGGGGCGGCAGACGCCGCAGCCGCTGTCGTCCCAGGACCCGCCCTTGACCGTGTAGCGGCCGGCGCCGGATGCGTTCGCGGTCCATTCGAAGACCTGGCCGGCGGCGTCCAGCAGGCCGAACGGACTGGCGCCGGCCGGAAAGCGGCCGACCGGCAGGGTGTCGAAGGGGCCCGCGTCGTGGCTGTTCAGCATCGCCGGCGCGAAACTGTCGCCCCAGGGAAACCGGCGTCCGTCGACGCCGCGGGCCGCTTTCTCCCACTCCGTCTCGCTGGGCAGGCGCCAGGTCCGGTCCGTGCGGTCCGACAGCCAGGCGGCATAGGCCCGGGCGTCGTCGTGGCTGACCAGCACGACCGGATGGTCGGCCCGTCCCGCCGGCGGCCGGCCGTTCCGCCAAGCGTGGCGGCGGGTCCGCGCATAGGGATGGATCAGCCCGTAGCCCCGCCAGACATCGGGCCCGACGTCCGGCGCGCGATGGCCGGTCTCGGCGACGAACACGGCATATTGGGCATTGGTCACCGGCGTTCGGGTGATGGCGAACGCCGCCGTCGTCGCCGTTCCGCGCGCCGCCTCGCGGTCGTACCAGCGCCATTGCCGGGTCCGGCTGTGGCCATAGGCCCGCTCGTCCAGGCGATAGCCGGCTTCACGCTCGAAGCGGTCGGAGCCGATAATGAACGGCCCGGCCGGCACCTCGACCAGCGCCGGAATCGGATCGTCCGCCCATGCCGGTCCGGCCACGACCAGGCCCGAGATCATCACCGCCGCCAGGTTTCCACGCACCGGCCACATCCTCGTCCACGCGTCGGGCCGCAAGCCCGTCGGCGGCCCGTCTTACAAGTATAGGAAGCATCGGCCGTGCTGCATCGCAGCATCACAGACTGTTGAGTGAACTTGACTGGTCCGCCGGGAGCAAACGTTGTCCCCTTGACCGATCGAAAAATCACTTGTTCTGACAGGAGGCCGGCTCATGCGAGCCCATCGATCGAAACTGCTTTCCACGACCGTGATCCATATGTGTTTTGGTGCCGGCCTGGCAGCGGGTAGCGCCCTGGTGATGGCGCAGGCCGCGACGGCGGCCGGCACGACGACCGGGCTCGCCAATCCTGATGCCGTCGCCAAGCCGGCGGCCGGCCTGATCCGCCTCGCGGCCTGCAATCCCTGCGCGGCCAAGGCCTGTAACCCGTGTGCCGCGAAGGCCTGCAACCCCTGTGCGGCCAAGGCCTGCAACCCCTGCGCCGCGAAGGCGTGCAATCCTTGCGCGGCCAAGGCGTGCAATCCGTGCGCCGCGAAGGCCTGCAATCCCTGTAACCCCTGCGCGGCCAAGGCTTGCAATCCATGCAATCCTTGCCGGGCGGCGGCCTGTAACCCCTGCAATCCGTGCAACCCCTGCAATCCGTGCGCGGGCGGCGCGGCATCGGTCTCGACCGCGTGTCAGGTGCCGCGCCTGGTCACGGCGGCGTTGTGCAACCCGTGCGCCGCGAAGGCGTGCAATCCCTGCGCGGCCAAGGCCTGTAACCCCTGCGCCGCGAAGGCCTGCAACCCGTGCGCGGCCAAAGCCTGCAATCCTTGTGCGGCGAAGGCCTGCAATCCATGTGCGGCCAAGGCGTGCAATCCGTGCGCGGCAAAGGCCTGCAACCCCTGCCGTGTCGCGCGGGCCTGTAACCCCTGCGCCGCGAAAGCCTGCAACCCCTGCAATCCGTGCGCCGCGAAGAAGGCCTGCAATCCCTGCAACCCCTGTGCGGCCAAGGCCTGCAACCCGTGCAATCCGTGCGCGGCGGCGGCGTGCAATCCCTGCAATCCGTGCGGACCCTGCGGCGCGGCCGAGGCGCCGGAGCTGAGCACGGCCGAGGTGCGGGCGGCCTACGACTGCCTGCGCGGCGAGATGGTCGCGGGCTATGCCAAGTCCGGCCTGCAGAACGCCAGCTTCTACAAGGACTGGGCGGTCTACAACTCTCAGCCCTACGTCTCCGACACGCATGGCGGCCGGTTCGTCAACAACTACGCCAACGTCGTCGGCAGCCAGAAATACGGCAAGTACGAGGACGCCGGCCGCATGCCGGTGGGCGCGATGCTGGCGAAGGACAGCTTCGTCGTGCGGCCGGACGGCAAGATGGCCTCGGGCCCGCTGTTCCTCATGGAGAAGATGCCGGCCGGCTTCAGCAACGAGAGCGGCAACTGGCGCTACACCATGGTCATGGCGAACGGCGCCGTGTTCGGCACCACCAACGGCCAGGGCTCGAACAATGTGAAGTTCTGCATCGAATGCCACGCGGCGGTGGCGGAAGATCAGGACAGCGTGTTCTTCCTGCCGGAGGAGTTCCGGAACTAGCCGGCGGCTCGGGCGCACCGGCCGCCCGCCCTGCTGATCACGGGAGAAGGCGGCGTTTCGACGCCGCTTTTTTCGTCGCCGACGGCGCGCGACGGGTAGACTTGGCCGATCGCAGATTCAGACGAGGCCAGTGCCGTGGCGACCGTGACGTTCTATTTCGACTGTTCCAGCCCCTGGACCTATCTGGGCTTTCACCGTTTCCTGCCGCTCGCCGACGAACCGGGCGTCACGGTCGACTGGCGGCCGATCCTGGTCGGCGGCGTGTTCAACTCGGTCAATCCGAGCGTCTACCAGAGCCGCGAGAACCCGGTGCCGGCGAAGCAGGCCTACATGCTCAAGGATCTGCGGGACTGGGCCCGCCATGCCGGCATCGAGATCGTCTGGCCGCCCGGCATCTTTCCGATCAACAGCGTCAAGGCCATGCGCGGCTGCATTCACGCCGATCGGCAGGGCCGGCTGGTGCCGTTCGCGACGGCGGTGTTCGAGGCCTATTGGGGCGCCGACCGCGACATCGCCGACGAGACCGTCCTCTCCGAACTCGCGACGACGGCGGGGCTCGACGCCGACGCGTTGCTGGCGGCCATTGCAGCGCCCGAGATCAAGCAGGAACTACGCGCCAATACCGACGAACTGATCGCGCGCGGCGGCTTCGGTACGCCGACGGTCTTCATCGGCGACGACATGTATTTCGGTAACGACCGCCTGCCGCTGATCCGCGCCGCCCTTGGGCGCGCGTAGATTTTGCGCTCACGGCGGCGGACCTGGTGGTCCGCGCCTGCGCGGTCGCGCCGGATAAGCCGGCGGGCCGCGGTCGCGGCCTGGGACGTCAAACCGGATAGCAGGCTGTTGAAATGATCCGATCGCGCGGCTGACCATCCTTCGAGACAGCCCCTATCGGGGCTTCCTCAGGATGAGGGGTCTTTTGAATTCAATGACTTATCCTCATGCTGAGGTAACCGGGGCAAAAGTCCGGGCGTATTCGGCTTCCTTGGGATTCCCTCATCTATTAGGGACTGTCCCTATTGATTTACCGTGCGAAGCAATCACCCGCCGGCATGACAATGGGGGGCGGGTCTTCGGCACTTTCTTCACGGCCGAGCGGGCCGGCATGACCATGGTCCGGGGACAATGACAAACCGCCCGGACTTTGGCCCCGGTTACCATGCTGAGAGCGTGTGAAGAAATCGCACCGATGCCCCCAAGTTGTCATCCTGGCGAAGGCCAGGATCCATTTTTGTTGTTTTTCAAAAGGTTGCGATGCCGCTGGATGCTGGCGCCGATATCGCGGCTTTTTCAGGGGCCCGCTAGGCGATCACCCGGATGACCCGGCTGTCGGGGTGCAGCAGGATCTCGCTGAAGCCGTAATCGGCGGCGGCGGGGATGTGCATGACACGGCCCTCGTCGTGCGGCGTGATCTGCGGCTGCACGGTGACGACGGTCGCGTCCGCCGCCGCCGTCATCGCCGCCGCGGCGTCCGGCCAGCGCGCCAGCTTGCCCAGGTTCGTGCGGGTCGGAAAGACGATCGAGCGACGGCCGGCGTCGGCCTCGGCGAGCGCCCGGGCCGGCGCGATCCATTCCGACTCCAGCGTCTCCTCGCCGTCATGAAGCGCCAACTGATCCGGCGGCGCGGCGGCCAGGAAGAACTGGGTGTCGAAGATCTTCGGCTGCTGCTTCGGCGTGATCCAGTGCGCGAAGCGGACGAGCCTGTCGCAGGCGAGATGCAGGTTCTCGCGCCGGCACAGCTCGGCCATCGTGGTCTCGCCGGCGACCAGCGGCTTGCGCATGGCGTCGAGCGCCTCGACGCGACTGGCGGACAGCAGCGCCGTCTCGCCGTCAGCCCGGGCCAGCAGCACGCCGGCCTCCTCGAAGGCCTCGCGGATCGCGGCGACGCGAAACTGCAGCTCGACATCGCACAGGCCATCGGCGCCGTCACAGAATGGGCGCAGCTCCGGCGCGGCGTCGTTCGCGTCGACCTTGCCGCCGGGGAACACCAGCGCGCCCGAGAACGAGTCGATCTCGTAGTGCCGGCGCACCATGAAGACTTCCAGGCCGGCGTCGCCGTCGCGCAGCAGCAGCACGGTTGCCGCCGGAATGATTGGCGCGGTCATCGATCTAGGATCAGGCGACTTGCCGGGCGCGCTCGGCGGCCGGCGCGGCGCGCTTCAACTCCGGCATGACCTTGTCTGCGAACAGGCGCATGTTTCGTTCCGCTTCGTCCGCCGGCATGCCGGCATAGCTGAACACGCCGACGAAATGGTCGGCGCCGGTGCGGTCCGAGACCTCCATGATCTTCTCGTAGCACATCTCGGGCGTGCCCCAGACCTGCAGGTTCATGAAGAACTCGATCGCCGCCTCGTCGCCGTACTGCTCCAGCTTGTCGGCGAACTTGCCGTAGTATTCGTAGCCCTTGGTGGTGCGCAGGTGGCCCTTGCCGAACTGGTAGTGGTCCAGCACGGTCATCCAGTAGCCGCCGATATAGCGTCGCGCCATCTCGTAGGCGCGCTCGGGATCCTCGTCGCAGAAGGTCCAGCCGGCCGAGATCGGCGGCGGCGCTTCGCTGCCGTTCACCTGCCGGAAGACCTGGCGGTAATTGTCGAGCTCCTTCTTGACCTCGTCCCAGGGCTTCTGCGGGATGATCAGGATGCCGATGCCGAGCTCGGCCATGATCTGCGAGGATTCCGGCGACACGGCGGCGGCGTAGGTGCGGCCGCGGAAGCTCTTGAACGGGGCCGGGCGGATGTCGGCGCGCGCCTGCTTGACGAACTCGCCGTCATATTCGCAATAGCCCTGCTCCAGGCCCTTCAGGACCATCTCGGCGCATTCGACGAAGCGGGCGCGGCTTTCCTCCATGGGAATGCCGAAGCCGTCGAACTCGACCTTGCCGGCGCCGCGGCCGAGACCCAGGATCACCCGGCCGTCGGAGATGTTGTCGAGCATCGAGATCTCTTCGGCCGCCCGCATCGGATCGTGCCAGGGCAGCACGATGACCATGGAACCGAGCTGCGCCGTCTCGGTGCGGCCGGCCATGTAGGTCAGGAACTGGTAGACGTCGGGGCACATGGTGTAGTCGGTGAAATGGTGCTCGACGCCCCAGATCGACTGGAAGCCCAGCGGCTCGGCCAGGTCGGCCAGCTTCAGGTCGCTTCGATAGACCTCGAGATCGCTCCGCTCGCGGTGCGGATTCTGAAAGATCGCCGCCATTCCCACATGCATGCCGCTTCGTGCTCCCCGTGCGTCCGTGTCGTCGGTTGTCCGTTCCGCGGGCCAGGATGCCACAGGGCCGCGGACGCGAACAAATGTTTGTTTCTTGCGCCGGTTGCTATCGCGAGATGCTGTTAACCATATGTTGAAGTTTGCGGAATTAACGTTAAACGGCTGAAAATATTGAGAAAAAATTTGTCTCCACGCAAATTCCGCCGCTGGCTTCCGATCTCGGCAGCCCTGCAATGCCGCATCTGCCGGCGAGTCGTGCTGCTGGTCTTCCTGATCATCGTCGCCATCGAGGCGGCCATTCTGGTGCCGTCCTATCGCGGCTACGAACGCGACCTGCTGCAGCGGCTGGAAGATACCGGCCATGCCGCGATCGTGGCGGCCTTCAACCTGCACGGCCACGCGCGGGCCCGCGACCTGCTGATCCTGGGACGGGCGCTGACGCGCATGACCGGCATCCGCGGCGGCGCGCTCTACGCGGCCGACGGCGCGACGATCGGCGAATTCGGCGAGACGCCGGGCCTGGCCATGGCCGGCCCCGGCGCATCGGACGTGGTCCGTCGGCACCTGCGCGGCGAACGGCGCTACGAGGTGGCCTGGCCGGCCGGCGCCGGCGCCTTGCCGGTCGGTGTCGTCGCCCGCCTGGACAGCGGCTGGGTCGCCGACGAACTGGCCGATTTCGTCTGGCGCATCGGCGGCCTGGTGCTGCTGATTTCGGTCGTGGTCTGCGGCGGCGCCATGCTGGTCGTCAGCCGCACGGTGCTGGGCCCCATGCTCGATCTCCGCGCGGCGCTGATGGCGGCCGGCGAGCGGCCGGCCGAATCCGAACGGCACATCCTGCCCGTCGACCGGCGGGACGAGCTCGGCGATGTCATTGATGCCGTGAACAAGCTGCTGTACCGGGTCTCGCGCACCTTCCGGGAAGAGCTCGCGACCATGTTCGCCATGGTCGACGAGGCGAACGACGCGATTCTGGCCTATGACGGCGGCGGCCGCCTGATCTACGCCAACCACGCCGCCCTCGCGCTCTGCGGCTGCGAAAGCCTCGACGATCTCGTCGCCGCCGAACTGCCGCGGTTTCTCGAACACGACAGCGGCGTGGGCCGCACCCTGAAGGCGCTGCTTGCCGACGGCGCCTATGCCGGCGAGGTCACGCTGATGGCGGCCGGGGGCCGGATGGTGCCCTGCCTGGTGAACGCGGCCACGCTGCGCGACGAGGAGGGCGCGCCGCTGCGCTACTTCACCTCGATCCTCGACATTTCCGAGATCCGCGCCGCCCGCGAGCAACTGCAGCAGCAGAACCTGGAGCTGGCGACCGCCGACCGGGCGAAATCCGAGTTCCTGGCCAACATGAGCCACGAGCTGCGCACGCCGCTGAACGCCATCATCGGCTTCTCGGAGATCATGGCCGGGCGCGCGCGGGCCGGCGCGCCGCCGGACAAGATCGACGAGTATGCCCGCGACATCAACCGGGCGGGCACGCACCTGCTGGGCATCATCAACGATATCCTCGACCTCTCGAAGATCGAGGCCGGGCGCATGACGCTGCATTGCGAACCGGTGACGCTGCCGGACATCGCGGCGGCCAGCGTGGCGCTGATCAACGGCCGGGCCGAGGCGGCCGGCGTCGAGGTCCGGCTGGATCTGCCGGCCGCGCCGCCGCCGTTGACCGCCGATCCGGTGAAGCTGAAGCAGATCCTGCTGAACCTGCTGTCCAACGCCGTGAAGTTCACGCGCGCGGGCGGCGCCGTGACGCTGACGGCCCGGACCCGGGGGCGGGGCATCGCCGTCGAGGTCGCCGATACCGGCATCGGCATCGCGGCCGAGGACATTCCCCGGGCCATGGCGCCGTTCAGCCAGGTCGACAACGCCCTGTCCCGGCGCTTCGAGGGCACGGGCCTGGGGCTGCCGCTGTCAAAGGCGCTCGTCGACCTGCATGGCGGCACGCTGGAACTGCTCAGCGAGCCGGGACGCGGCACCACGGTGCGGATCTGGCTGCCCTTCGACGGCCCGGCGGCGCCAGCCGGCGATCAGGCCCTGAAGTCGTCCGGTTCCAGCAGCCGCGACGCGGCATAGCCCAGCAGCAGGCCCCAGAACGCGGCGCCGATATTGAAGATCGCCACGTCGGAGATGGTGACCAGGAACGTCACCAGCGCGCCGAGCCGGAAGCGGCCGCCGAAGGCCGTGGCGAAGGCATTCTGCAGCACGCCGAGCAGCGCGAGGCCGCCCAGCATGCCGATGAAGGCGGCCGGCACGGCGAGGCCGAGGCTCGCCGTTACCGGCGCGAACACGCCGAACAGCAGCATCAGCAGGCCGAAGGCGATGCCGCCGACATAGCGCCGCTCGGGCACGCCGGAGGTGTTGAGGATCGCGTTCGACGGCCCGGTCACGCAGGCCGGCACCGAGCCCAGCAGGCCGAAGAAGAAGGTGCCGGCGCCGCAGGCCAGCGTCAGCGTGTTCTGCGGCGGCCGGTAGCCGGCGTCGCGCAGAATCACGAAGCCTTGCGCGTTCTGGATCGCGACCACGGTGATCGTCAGCGGCAGCACCAGCTCGGCCAGCGCCGCCCAGGAGAAGTCCGGCCGGAACAGGATCGGCTGTGCCAGCATGAAACGGATCGGCCGCTCCGGCGACAGCCCGCCGGAGACGGCGATGACCACGGCACCGGCCAGCAGCGCCACCAGCACCGGCGGCACGATCCGCGACAGGCGTCCGGCGGCCGACATCAGCACGAACCCGGCCAGCATGGCGAGCGCGATCCACCAGGCCTGCTGAAAGGCGGTGATGATGTTCAGTCCCAGCGGCAGGAACACGCCGGCGACCATGGCCATGACGATCGGCAGCGGAAACAGCGCCATGACCCGGGCCACCCAGCCGGTGACGCCCAGCACGGCGATCAGCAGCGCCGTCACCAGGTAGGCGAAGACGACCTCGTTCAGGCTCAGATGTTCGAGCGCCGGTCCCAGCAGCACGGTGCCGGGGATGGTCCAGGCCATGGCGATCGGCATGCGGTAGAGCAGGCTGAACAGCACCGACATGACGCCGCCGATGCCGTAGGCGGCGAAGATCCAGGAGCTGATCTCGGCTTGCCGCAGGCCGCCCTCGGTGGCCACGGCCAGGATGATGGCGAGCGGTCCGGTGGTGGCGAACAGGAAGGCGACGAAGCCGTTCACCAATGCATGGTGGTTGATGTCGCGCAGCAGCTCGCCCAGCCGCGGCGCCGGCGCTTCCGCGCGTTCCAGTCTGCCTTTCACCTCGGGCGCCTTGCCTCCCCCCGACGCGGCCGGCCTCACCGGCCCGGCCAGTGACGCCGAATCGGCCACCGACGGGAGGCTAACATGCTGAATCTCGGGCGCAAATTCGTTGTCTGTGATCTATTTCACAGCTCCGTGGGACGGACCCGTCCATACTGATCTGGATTGCCTGGACGTATGGAGGGACAGGCAATGGGGTCGCCGGTCGCATGGGGGGAAGACGATGATGGACCTCGAAACCAGAACCCGTGCCGCGTCCGACGGGGAGATGAACGACGTATCCTTCGTGGTCCTGTTGCGCAGCGGCGCCGCGGAGAAGCGGGTCGCGCTCGACGACCTGCGGCTGTGCCTGAACTGGTTCGCGGCCCGTGGCGTCAGCGTCAAGGCGACGCGGGCCGGGCTGCATTGTGAGACGCCGCGGGAGATGTTCGAGTTTCTGTTCGGGGTAACGCTCAACCGGCGCGCCCCGGCGAACGGCCGGCCCGCCTTCGAGATCGACGGTACGTTGAAGCTGCCGGCCGAGCTCGCCTCGCGCATCGACCGCATCTGCCTGCAACCGGCCTGAGGGGCTGGCTCGAATAGCCACCAATGAGATCGATGTCTTGGCGAATGGTCTCCCCCCTTGGTCGTTGCCGGACTTGATCCGGCAATCCAGGCGGCACTTTCCCCAGCCTCGGTTTTGGATCACCGGATCAAGCCCGGTGATGACGAAAAGGGGCAAGGGAGGCTAACGAATCGAAGGCAAATGTCCAGTTCGAGTCCGTGAATCCATTAGGGACTGTCCCTATTGATTTTAAGGACGACCGCCAAGACGCCAAGACTCCAAGGGACAGGCAATCGAGCGACGTGCTGGCCGCGTGACCTTGGTGCCTTGCCGTCTTGGCGGTGACATCCGTCGCCGCGGCTGGACCCGGTGGTTCGGGACGGCGTCTCGGGCCAGCCCTGTGTCGGCGCCGGCGCATGCTTGCGCCATGGTTCATCGACCGGTCATGATCATGGCGTTCGTCCGATGCCGATGCCATATGGTCGGACGGGATCGGTCTTTGGAGCAGCGGACATGCCGAACGACAAGGTCGCCATCGTCACCGGGTCGACCGGCGGGATCGGCCCGGGCATCGCCCGGCCGGCCGACATCTTCGCCGCGGTGACGGCGCACTGACGCCGCGCGCGGGAGGCGGACAGGTGGCGTCCAGGCGCGCGGCGGCGGGATCACGGAACGGCGGGACCGGCCGCGGGGCGCGCGGCAGGAAGGCGATCAATCTCGCGCTCCAGGGCGGCGGCGCGCACGGCGCCTTCGCCTGGGGCGTGATCGACCGGCTGCTGGAAGAGGATTGCCTCGATATCGAGGCCATCGTCGGCACGTCGGCCGGCGCCATGAACGCGGCCGTGACGGCCTGCGGCCTGCACCAGGGCGGCGCCGACGGCGCGCGCGAGCGCCTGCGCGCGTTCTGGACGCTGGTGTCGACGTCCGCGAAGATGTCGCCGCTGCAGCCGAGCCCCTGGGACAGGCTGTTCGGCAACGGCAACATGGCGTTTTCGCCGGCCTACCACGCGTTCGACGCCGTCTCGCGCATGCTGTCGCCGTACCAGCTCAACCCGATGAACTACAACCCGGTGAAGGAGGTTCTCGAGACCGTCATCGACTGCAGGCGCCTGCACGGCCAGAATCGGGTCAAGCTGTTCATCTGCGCGACCAACGTGCTGAGCGGCAAGATCCGTGTCTTCGACAATGACGACGTGACCACCGATGCCGTGCTGGCGTCCGCCTGCCTGCCGTTGCTGTTCCAGGCCGTCGAGATCGACGGCGAGCATTATTGGGACGGCGGCTATATGGGTAACCCGCCGATCTATCCGCTGATCTACGATGCCGTCTGCCGCGATGTCCTGATCATCCAGATCAACCCGATCAGGATACCGGAACTGCCGACGACGGCGCAGGCGATCCTCGACCGTGTCAACACGCTCAGCTTCAATTCCAGCCTGATGCGCGAGATGCGGGCGATCAATTTCGTCACCAGGCTGATCGACGCCGGTTTCGACGACGGCGGCCGGCTGAAGCGCATGCTGCTGCACACCGTCGACGCCGAGGACGTGCTGTCGAAGATGGGGGTCTCGTCCAAGCTCAACGCCGACTGGGATTTCCTGATGCACCTGTTCGAGCTCGGCCGCGAGCGCGGCCTGCGGTTTCTCGACAGCCACTACGACAAGATCGGCAAGGAATCGTCGACCGATATCGTCGAGAAGTTTCTCTGAGGCCCGGACCGGCGCGAGGGGCATCAACCGCGACGGAATCCCGTCGAATTCCCGGCGTTTGGTGCGGCCGGAACGGGCGGGTGAGGTCCCAGTCTTCCCGCCCGTTCCAGCCGGCTGCACGGCCGCGGTCGCGAGACCGGCGGCCGTTTCCCCGTGTCAGGTCTTCTTCAGTGGCCGCTCGCTGGCATGCACCGTGATGAAGTCGTCCAGCGCTTCCGTCAGGATGCTCTGACACGACCGGTGCAGCCGGTCCGAGATGTCGCGCAGGCGATGGTGCCGGTCGGGATCGAGCCGCAGCGTCATCGCTCGGCGCCGTGACTTTGCCCCGCGCGGCCGTCGCTTCAGGATCTGGGCCGCGACCGCTTCCCGCGCGCCGGCGAGTGACAGTGTCGGCGCCGCGGCCTCTTCCGGCGAGGGCGGCCGGTTCCGACGGCCGAAGACCTTGCCCTGGGCCAGCGGCGGTACCTTGCGGCCCGCCGACCCGAGACCGGGGGCCGGCAGCGGCCGTTCGGCCGCCGTCGTCATGGTGGTCGGCACCGTGGCCCGGGCGGTGTCCGTCGGGCCGGTGTCGTCCGGCGCCGGCGGATGGCCCGGCGTAGCCGTCGGCGGCGTGTCCCGCATCGCGGGCGGCGGCGCGGCGTCGGACGCCTGGACCTCGACCGGGGTTTCGGCGGGCGCCGGCGTCACCGGGTCGGGATCGCCGCCCATATGACCGTCGGGCTGGTTGATATCGTCTTCGTCGTCGACGTTCGGGCCACACTCACGCAGCAGGAGGCCAGCGTGAAGGGTGGCAAATTTGACTTTGCCCATGCTCGTATTTCCCTTCGCTCGCGCTGTCAGCCGATCACCCGGCGTCCGAACGCGGCCGGCGCCTGGCGGCGCAGAAGGCCGCCTTCCTGGTTGCTGGCCGCCAGGCCGACCCGCGGCACGTCGGCGGCCTGCTGCTGTTGATGCGCGTGCGCCAGCTTCTGCAGGCGTTCGTGAATGTAGGTCCAGAGGTTGACGATTTCGGCGGCCGACTGTGATGACGGATTGACCTCCATCACGGTCCGCCCGTCGATCATGCTGGCCGCGTAGTCGATCCGGTGGTGCAGCGTGACCGGCGCCACCGTGCCGTGCTGCGACAGCGCGACGGCGGCGTCCGAGGTGATGCGCGCCCGCCGCGTCGCCGCGTTGACCACGAAGATCATCGCCTTGCGGCGCTGCTCGACCAGGTCGACCGTGGCGCCGACGGCGCGCAGGTCGTGCGGGCTCGGCCGGGTCGGAATGACGACCAGGTCGGCGAAGCGCACCACGTTGCCGATGGCGGTGGTCGCCGCCGGCGGCGTATCGATGACGATCAGCTTGGCGCCGCGGTTCCGCATCTCGAAGATATGGCCGTCCAGATCCTCGACGCTGCTCTTCTGGAACAGCGGCGTGTCGGCGGCGCGCGCCTTCGCCCAGCCCGCCAGGCTCGCCTGACGGTCGGTGTCGATCAGGCCGACCGGTCCGGCGCCGCAGAGGCCCGCCTGCACGGCGATGTGTCCGGAAAGCGTCGACTTTCCGGAACCGCCTTTCTGCGAGGCGAACACGATGACTTGGGCGGTATCCATTATCGTCTCCTCAAAGCCCCCACGGACCCGATCGTCGGCCCGCGATATCCAACCCCGATGTGGTTCCTCGTCCCTGGCCGGCGGCCGTTGCCGCCGGTAAGCGTCGCTGGTCGGGCGCGGCCGGTTCGGCGCTCCGGGCGGTGGGAAGCGCATGGATGGAGGGAGGCGGATTCGGCGCGGTCGCCGTCATGCCGGTCGTCTCCATTCGACAGCCCCGCTACCAGTCCCATGCGGACAGCCGCATGGGGGCAGGCCGGTGGCTTTGCGCCCCGCCGTTTCCGGCGGTTTGCCCCTTCGTGGACCCAGTGCGCCGGACGCGACCGCGCGGGCGGCGTCCAGCCATTTGACATCGACAGGCTAACCCGCAACCACTTAAGAATTGATGAAATGGCGGGATTTCCGAGATTCCCGCGATCGTGACACCCGCCGGAGTGGTGACGTCAAGGCGACGTCACCACACCGGCGTCCGCGGGCTAGCGCAATTTTCGTACGGCACCGGCCCGCTCCCCCACCCGACCACCCAACGCCAGTATCCT
>JANQKO010000132.1 GCA_028281075.1 Alphaproteobacteria bacterium
TGTCGGCGGCGACGACGAGATAGGGATCGTCGTCGTCGTAGCGCATGACGTCGGGCGGCGGCACCACCTCGGCGCCGACGAGGTTGTCGGTGACGTCCAGCAGGCCGCTGATGAAGGTCTTGTAGCAGGCCACGCCCTCGGCCATGAAGGCCTCGCGGTCGCCGCTCGGCGGCAGCCGCTTGGGCACGAAGCCGCCCTTGCTGCCGACCGGCACGATGACGGCGTTCTTGACCATCTGCGCCTTCATCAGGCCCAGCACCTCGGTGCGAAAATCCTCGCGCCGGTCGGACCAGCGCAGGCCGCCGCGGGCCACCTTGCCGCCGCGCAGATGCACGCCCTCGACGCGGGGCGAATAGACGAAGATCTCGCGGAACGGCCGCGGCAACGGCAGCTCGGCCACCGCCTGGCTGTCGAATTTCACCGCGACATACGACTTCGGCTGGCCGTCGTCGCCCGGCCGGTAGAAGTTGGTGCGCAGCGTCGACAGCACGAGGTTGAGGAACCGGCGCAGGATGCGGTCCTCGTCCAGGCTGACGACCTCGTCCAGCGCCAGCTCGATCTCGCCCGCCAGCGTCTCGGCCCGCTCGCCGCGCTGGCCCTCGAAATGGGGATCGAAGCGGGTGTGGAACAGCGCCACCAGCAGACGGGTGATCCGCGGATTGCCGGCCAGCGTGTCCTCGACATAGTCCTGGCTGAAGGTCATGCCGGCCTGGCGCAGATACTTGGCGTAGGCGCGGATGATGACGACATCGCGCCAGCTCAGGCCGGCCCGCATGACCAGCCGGTTGAAGCCGTCGTCCTCGACCTCGCCGCGCCAGACCTTGTCGAAGGCGTCCTCGAACTTGGTCTTCAGCTCGGCCAGGTCCAGCTCGGCGCCGGTCGGGTCCTCCATGTGGAAGTCGTGGATCCAGATGTCGGCGGCGGCTTCGGGATGGGCCAGGAACGGCTCCTCGCTGATCACGCGCAGGCCCATATGCTCCAGCATCGGCAGGCAGTCCGACAGCGGCACGGCGGCGCCGGGGTGATAGATCTTGAACCGCACCGCGTAGGCCGGGTCCTCGATCGTGCAGTAGAAGTTCAGGGCGACGTCGTCGGGACCGCCGAGCCCTTCCATCTTCTCGATGTCGTTCAGCGCCAGGTCGGCGTTGAAGGCCTCGGTGTAGGAGGTCGGGAACGCCTCGCCATACTTCTGCGCCAGGCGGTTGCCGCCCTCCTCGCCCCAGCGCTCGATCAGCGCGTCGTAGAGGTCGTCGTGCCAGGAGCGGGCGGCGGCGATCAGCCGCGTTTCGATCTGGCCGTAATCGACCGATTTCGGTTTCCGGCCGGGATCGGTGCCGATGATGTAGTGCAGCCGCGCCAGCGGCGCGTCGCTGATCTGGGTGTAGAAGTTCGACAGCCGGCCGTTGAACGCGTCGATCAGGATCTTGTCGAAGCGCCGGCGCAGCGTCGTGTTCCAGCGCTCGCGGGGAATGAAGACGATGCAGGAGAAGAAACGGTCGAACTTGTCCTGCCGCGCGAACAGGCGGATGCGCGGCCGTTCCGCCAGCCCGAGAATGCCGGTCGAGATCTGGAACAGCGTGTCGACGTCGATCTGGAACAGCTCGTCGCGCGGATAGCTTTCCAGGATATGCACCAGCGCCTTGCCGTCGTGGCTGGTCGGCTCGACGCGCGCCCGCTCCAGGGTCTGCCGCACCTTGCGCCGCAGCAGGGGAATGTCACGCGGCGTGCGGCTGTAGGCGGACGAGGTGAACAGGCCGATGAAACGGCGCTCGCCCGTCAGCTTGCCCTTGGCGTCGTATTGCTTGATGGCGACATAGTCCATGTGCACCGGCCGGTGCACGGTGCCCCGCGCGCTGGTCTTGGAGATCAGCATCAGCTCGGGCCGCTCCAGGAACTGCTGCATGATCGGCGCCAGGCCGCCGCGCCCGGCCGGCCCCACCATCACCGAACGCTCGGGCCGCCGCAGCAGGCCGAGGCCGGAGGCCTCGACGATCTTCAGATCGTGCTTGCCGTTGCGCTTGCCCAGGCTGTAATCGCGACTGCCCAGGAAGGTGAAATGGTTGTCGCGCATCCAGGTGAGGAAGGCCTTGGTCTCCTCGACTTCCTCCTTCTCCAGCGGCGGCGGCGTCCTGGTCAGCTCGGCGATGGTCTCGTCGAGGCGCGCCAGGATCGACCGCCAGTCCTCGACCGCCGCCCGCACGTCCGCGAGCACGCCCTTCAGGCCGCTGGTGATCTCGTCCAGGACCGCCGGATCCGACTGCTCGTCGATTTCCACGTGCATGACGGATTCGGCGACCGCGCCGGCGTTCCGGCCGTTGCCGTTCCGGCCGCCGTCGGCGTCGGCGAGCCCGCGGCGGCGGCCGGCATCGTCTCGGACCACGCGGATGATCGGGTGGATGGTCAGATGCACGACATGGCCGCGGCGGGTCAGGTAGCCGGTGATCGAATCGACCAGGAACGGCATGTCGTCGTTGACGATCTCGACGATCGTATGCGCCGACTTCCAGCCATGCGCCTCGACCCGCGGGTTGTAGACCCGGACCCGCGCCTCGCCGGCCCGGCGCTGCTCGGCGAACTTCCAGACCGCCAGCGCCGCGCCATAGAGGCTGTCGACCGGAAACTCGAGCACGTCTTCCGGCGCCAGCCGTTCGTAAAAGCGGGTCACGAAGGTCTGAATGTCGCCGGCGTCCCTCGCGGCCATGCGGCCGCGAACCTGACCGATGACCTGCTCCAGCCGCTCGGCCTTCTCTTCATGCGCGCGCATCGACTGCATCGCCGGGCGTTCCCTCAGTGCCGTTCGTGCGCGTTGTCCGGCCGCCCCCAAATCCGCGCCCTACGCCGCCGGTCGCTCGAACGTAAAGAAAAGCTTACTCGTTTCACGTCACGATACAATGCCAGCGGTAAGGTGTACCGAAGGTTAACTTATCCGCACCGTTCCATAGTCGTTGACGTCCGTAGTCGTTGACGCGCCTGACAACCGCGGCGAAACTGCGGTGTCGTATCGCAGGATATTGCATAGAAAACGACAGCAGGGGGAAGACGCGAAGGAAACGCCGGGGTCGTGCCCAGGCCTCCACGGTCGCCTCGACGCATCGCGCCGACGCCACCGCCGGGGTCGTCACGTCCGATTCCGTCGACGGTCAGCATTCTTGAAGTTCGGGCGGCGCGCCAGGACGCCAAATCGTGGAAACGGTGATCGCCGCCACGACGACTGGCGCCCGAAAACAATGCGAGGAGAGAAATCATGGCGGTGTCCGATCACGTAAATCTCGATCAGTTCATGGCAGGCCTGAAGCGGCGCAATCCGGGCGAGACCGAGTTCCACCAGGCGGTCTACGAGGTGGCGTCGAACGTTTTCGACTATATCGAGGACAAGGAGATCTACCACGCGCAGCAGATCCTGCGCCGGATCGCCGAACCGGATCGGATCATCATCTTCCGGGTCTGCTGGGAGGACGACAACGGCAACGTCCGCGTCAACCGCGGCTACCGGGTGCAGAACAACAACTCGATCGGCCCGTACAAGGGCGGCATCCGCTTCCACCCCAGCGTCAACTTGAGCATTCTCAAGTTCCTGGCCTTCGAACAGACCTTCAAGAACAGCCTGACCGGGCTGCCCATGGGCGGCGGCAAGGGCGGCGCCGACTTCAATCCGCGCGGCAAGTCGGACAACGAGGTGATGCGCTTCTGCCAGTCCTTCATGACCGAGCTGCACCGCCATGTCGGCGAGGACGTCGACGTGCCGGCCGGCGACATCGGCGTCGGCGCCCGCGAGATCGGCTACATGTTCGGCCAGTACAAGCGGCTGGAGAACCGGTTCGTCGGCGTGCTGACCGGCAAGGGCATGGAGTTCGGCGGCAGCCCGATCCGCACCGAGGCGACGGGCTACGGCACGGTCTATTTCATGCACGACATGCTGGCCGTGAAGAAGGACGCGATCGACGGCAAGACCTGCCTGGTCTCGGGCTCGGGCAACGTCGCCACCTACGCGGTCGAGAAGATCAACCAGCTCGGCGGCAAGGTCGTCACGCTGTCGGATTCCTCCGGCTATATCTACGACAAGGACGGTATCGACGACGACAAGCTGGCCTTTATCGTCGACCTGAAGACCGTGCGGCGCGGCCGCATCGAGGAAGCGGCGAAGGAATTCAACTGCGAATTCCACGCCGACAAGCGGCCGTGGGAAGTGCCCTGCGACCTCGCCTTCCCGTGCGCGACGCAGAACGAGATCAGCACCGAGGAGGCCAAGCTGCTGATCAAGAACGGCTGCATGGGCGTGTCCGAAGGCGCCAACATGCCGACCGAGCAGGACGGCATCCACGCCTTCACCAACGCCAAGATCCTGTTCGCGCCCAGCAAGGCGGCCAACGCCGGCGGCGTCGCCGTCTCGGGCCTGGAGATGAGCCAGAACAGCGCCCGCATCACCTGGAAGGAACAGGAGCTGCAGGACCTGCTGCGCAACATCATGCAGGGCATCCACGACAATTGTCAGGAATACGGCGCCGAGGCCGGCAGCGACTATGTCGACTACGTGAAGGGCGCCAACATCGCCGGCTTCACCAAGGTCGCCGACGCCATGATCGCCTACGGCGTGGTCTAGGCGCCCGACCCGACGCTGCAAGGGAGCCGCGCCGTTCCGGCGCGGCTCTTTTCTTTGCCCGGATGCGGCGATTCAAGTAGAAGACGGGCCGACCCCGCCGTCGTTCGGCAGCCGCCCGGATCGGTCCCTCGGCATCATGCACCGCGTCATCCTCGGCCTTGCCGGCCTGCTCGTGACCTGCCAACCGGTCCTGGCCGAGGAGAAGCCGCTGTTCGAGATCGGCGCCGTCGGCGGCGCCGGCTACGTGCCGAACTATCCGGCATCCGACGAAAGCAGCGTCGAGGCCATCGCCCTGCCCTATCTGGTCTATCGCGGCGAGATCATCCGCGCCGGCGACCGCGGGCTCGTGCGCGGCCGCATCGTCCGGCGGCGGAACGTCGAGCTCGACGTGTCGCTGAGCGGGTCGTTCTCGACCGACTCCGACGACAACGACGCCCGCCAGGGCATGCCCGACCTGGACTATCTGGTCGAGGTCGGGCCGCGGCTGCAATTGACGCTGGCGCGCGCCAAGCGCTGGGCGAAGGTCGAGCTGGAGCTGCCGCTCAGGGCCGTGTTCTCGACCGACCTGTCGAGCGTCGATCATCGCGGTTTCGTCTTCGCGCCCGAGCTTGCCTATCAGCACGAGAACGTGCTGCGGACCGGCACGCAATTGAAGCTGAGCCTCGGCGCCAAGTTCGCCGACGAGGAACTGCAGGACTATTTCTACGAGGTCGACGAACGCTTCGCCACGTCGGCGCGGCCGGCCTTCGACGCCGGTTTCGGCTATCTCGGCAGCCGGTTGCAGCTACTGGCCTCGCGCCCGTTCGGCAAGCGGTTCACGGTCTTCGCCGCCGGCGCCATCGACCTACACCAGGGCGCGGCGAACGAGGACAGCCCGCTGTTCCGCGACGAGGTGACCTATTCGGCCGGCATCGGCCTGATCTGGTCGTTCTATCGGTCCGACCGCACCGTCGACGAGTAGCGCCGCCCGCGTCGGACGGCCGCCGGACGGTTTCGTGAAAAGGATCGCCCGGCCGCATGCCGACGGGCATGCGGCCGGTCCAGGTTGCTACGCGAACACGACGACAGAGAGAGACCCGCCGCGACCGGGGTAACGGCCGGCGGGATGATCATGGTCCGGCCGGTGGTCGGCACACGGTCGTGACGGCCGGCCCGCCAGGTAGCCTGGCCGGCCGTGCCGGTCACGACCGTGCGGACCCGCCCCCATGGAACCAGCGCGCCCCGGGGCCGCCGAAACACGGCCGGCCGCAATGCCGTCTGTCGGGAGCGCGTTGAAGAACCACATCGGGAACCGCCTCGACCTCGAAAATCCTGACCGCGGGACCACGGGTTAACGATTGCTTGGGTTTGGTAAAGATTCGGTTAACCGCCGGCCGCCGGGGAACGCCGGCCCGAGCCGGGCCGAGCCGCCGCCACTGATCTCGGTGATCAGCTTGCGCCGGATGGCGCGGGCGAAATCGGCCGAATCGTCCGCCGTCTGCAGGAATGCGCCGGGGCCGCCGATCAGGTTGTCGGCGTAATAGCGGTCGAGGTCGGCCTCCTCGTCCAGGATCGCCAGGCCGTTCACGGTCACGCCGGCCGCCACCGCCCGCCCGCGGGCCAGCGCCGGCGCCGTGCCGACATTGGCCCGGCCGTCGCCCGAGACATCGATGACCCGCCGCCGGCCCTGGAAACCGTTCGCCGCCAGCACCGCCAGACCGAACAGCACCGCGTCGCCCAGCGCCGTGCCGCCGGCCCGCACCCCTCGCGGCGCGGCGTCGATACGGTCGGCGAAGGCGGCGGCGCTCGCCGGGTCCTCGACCAGCGCCCAGTCGACCAGCACGGCCTGGGCGTCGACTCCCGACCATTGCACCAGGCTGACCGCCAGGCCGCCGGGCGTGCCGGCGCGGATGGCCGCGGCGACGGCGGGATCGCGGAAGGCGGCGGCGAGGCCTCGCATCTGCAGGCTGTATTCGCCGTAGCGGACGCTGGCCGAGGCGTCCACGGCCAGCACCAGCTCCAAATCGACGGCACGGCCGGACGCCGGACCGCCGGCCAGGACGGCGCAGAGCTGCAGCACGAGGATCAACGGCCGAACCACGGCCCCGACCCTAACGCAAGGTCGCCGGCACGTCTGCCCGGAAAGCGGCCGATCCGCTGTCGGCGTCAGACGCGGCCGTGGCCTTGCCGGTCGTCCTGGCCGGCAGCCGACGGCCTGGCCAAACCGGCGTCCGACAGTCCGGTCAGAACCGACAGCGAGTGCCGAGCGATCATTAGACGATCGCGGCGGGATCGGCCGATTCAGCCGATCAGCCTGGCGTGCTGGTCCAGCAGCGGCAGCACGGTGTCGCGGTCGGCGGACGGCAGCTCCAGCAGGGCGCGGCCGATACCGGCCTCCCGATAGCCGTCGAGCACGGCGGCATCCGCCGGCGCGCGGAACACCGTGACCGACAGCGTCGACATGTCGCGGCCATTGGCCTCGGCCATCCGGCGCAACCGGGCCATGCCCTCGTTCGGATCGAAGGCGAAGTTCGCGCGCGGGAACCAGCCGTCGCAGAACGCGACAACCCGGCGCAAGGTATGGTCGGTCTCGCCGCCGAGCACGATCGGCGGATGCGGCTGCTGCGCCGGCTTGGGCCACGACCAGACCGGATCGAAGTCCACGAACTCGCCGTGGAACTCGGCGTTCTCCTCGGTCCAGATCGCCTTCATGGCCAGCACGTTCTCGCGCAGCAGCTTGAAGCGCGTCTTGTAGTCGGCGCCGTGGTTCTCCATCTCCTCGACGTTCCAGCCGCCGCCCATGCCGAAGATGAAACGGCCGCCCGACAGCAGGTCCAGGCTGGCGATGGACTTCGCCGTGACGATGGGATCGCGCTGCGGCACCAGACAGATGCCCGTGCCGAGCTTCAGCGTCGTCGTCGCGCGGGCCGCGAACGACAGCGCCACGAACGGATCGTGCGTATGCGAATAGTGCTTCGGCAGGTCGCCGCCGCCCGGAAACGGCGTCCGCCGGCTGGCCGGTATGTGTGTGTGTTCGGGCAGGAACAGCGAATCGAAGCCGCGCGCTTCCAACTCGGGCGCCAGTTCGTCGGTGCGAATGCTGTAGTCCGTGGCGAAGATGAAGACACCGATATCCATGACGGCTCCTCCTGATCATGTGGGTATCAGACCGGTCGGCCGGATCGGCGCGCGACCGGACAGCATTAGAACGGAGCGGCGCCGGCGCGTCCATGACAACCATCGCCGCCGGGCGGGGCGGATCAGAAAGCCATCGCCCCGGACCACCGTGCCGCGACCGCGCGCGGTCACGGATGATTGCAGAATTGTGTCACAGATCACTATCTCGGCGGCGGTGCCGGGGATAACATGGCGATGGTCACGGATTTCGCTCGCTGGCCGCGGTAGGGCGCATGGCGGGGACATTGAGGGCAGTCGCAGACCATAGGCCGGGACCCGGCGGCAAGCGCAGCGCGGCGTGCCGGATCCGGCGCGCGCCGCGCGGCCGCACGCGGACACCATGACGCGCCGGCGTCCCGCGCGCGCGCAGGCCGGCGGCGCCGCGCGGCTGACCCGTGTGTTGCCGTTCGACAACGCCGATCAGATCGACAGCACCGTCGACATCGCCGAGGTGCGGCGCGAGCAGATGATCTCGCTCAGCCGCCAGACGCCGATCAACGCGATGGTCTGCATGGGCATTTCAATCGCCGCCGGGATCGTGCTCTGGAACAACGCGCCGCCGGTCCGCATCGTCGGCTGGATGGTCGTGGTCTGGGGACTGTCGCTGCTGCTGCTCGACAACTGGCGGCGGTATCGCCACCGGCAGCCGCGCGGCGTCAGCGAACGCGGGCCCCGCAAGGCGACGGTCTCGTCGCTGCTGCACGGCCTGACCTGGGGCAGCACGATCGTGCTGTTCTTCCCGTCCGTGCCGGAAACCCACCAGTTGATGCTGATCATCATCGTGACCGGCATGTCGGCCGGCGCCTCGACGACGCTGGCGGCCGTGCCGGCCGCCGCCGCGGCCTTCATCCTGGGCTGCCTGCTGCCCGGCATCGGCTATTTCTTCGTCCAGGATGCCCCGGTCTATCTGGCCATCGCCACGATGGGCCTGATCCTGATGCTGGCCATGCTGATGTCGACGCGCCACGTCTACACGTCGTTCATCGACAGCATCCGCACCAAGATGGAAAACGCCGCCCTGCTGGCGCAATTCCAGAACGAGCGCAGCGAATGGCTGCAGATCTCGGACACCTCGGAGGCCTTCGCGCTGTTCGACGCCGACGACCGGCTGCTGCTGTGGAACGAGAATTACCGGCGCATGCTGTCGCTGCCGGCGGCGGCCATGACGCGCGGCGCCGAACGCCGGCCGCTGCTACGCCTGGCCGCGGCGCCGGCCGACGGGCGACATCCCGACGACTGGATCGAGACCCAGTTGCGCCTGCACGAGACGCCGGGAGAGCCCGTCATCGGGCAGCTCTCGAACGGCCGCTGGCTGCGCAGCAGCGCCCGCCGCACCGAGAACGGCCGCACCGTGTCGATCCATGTCGACATCACCGAGCTCAAGGACCGCGAGAACGCGCTGCTGCAGGCGCACCAGGAGCTGGCCCGGCGCTCGGCCGAGGTGCAGTCGGCCTACGACCAGCTCGAGGACCAGCACCGCAAGCTGGAGCAGGCGCGCCAGCACCTGATCGCCGCCCGCGACGAGGCGCTGCGGGCGAACTGGGCCAAATCCGAGTTCCTCGCCAACATGAGCCACGAGCTGCGTACGCCGCTGAACACCGTGCTCGGCTTCTCGCAGGTCATGGAAAGCGAGATGTTCGGGCCGCTGGGGAACGCGCGCTATGCCGAATACGCGAAGAACATCTACGACAGCGGCGCGCACCTCCTGGAGCTGATCAACGACATCCTCGACCTCTCCAAGGTCGAGGCCGGCAAGCTGGAGCTGTCGCGCCAGCCGGTGCGCATGAACGACCTGATCGCCGCCTGCCGTCCGCTCGTCATGGGCGAGGCGCAGCGCGCCGGCGTCCGGCTGGTGTTCCAGGGCGACTGCGAGACCTGGCCGACGCTCGGCGCCGACGAAACCAAGCTCAAGCAGATCCTGCTGAACCTGTTATCGAACGCGATCAAGTTCACGCCGCGCGACGGCAGCGTGTCGCTGACCACCCGGCGCGCGCCCGGGGGTGATTTCGAATTCGCCGTCTCGGACACCGGCATCGGCATGCGGTCCGAGGACATTCCGAAGGTGCTGGAGCCGTTCCAGCGGCTGGAGTCCGCGCACAACACCAAGTATCCGGGCACCGGCCTCGGCCTGCCGCTGTCGAAGGCATTGATCGAGCTGCATGACGGCAGCCTGCGGATCGAGAGCACGCTTGGCCGGGGCACGACCGTCACGGCGGCGCTGCCGGCCGCGGCCGCGCTCGATACCAAGGCGCAGCACGAGGCCTGACCCGACGACGCGGCGATGGCGGCCGGTCAGGGCGCGCAGTCGTAGAAGAAACGCACCCGCGCGAAGCCGTCGGGCTCGGTGTCGGTCAGCTTGGCCCGCCGGCCGAACTGGCCGCAATGGTCGTCCGCGACCAGGTCGGGCGGGCTGCGGGGAAATTCGAACGCGCGCACGGTCACCTGCGTCTCGCTGCCGTCGACGACCCGCGGTCCACCGCAACCGGCGATCCAGAGGGCCAGGCCGACACACATCAGCGGTCTATGCATCTCGCGCTCCCGATCCGGGGCGCAGACTACCGCATGGCGCTCGTCCTGGCCAATCGCACGCCGGCCGGCGGACCGGCGCGACGGACCGGCATGGCCACCAAAATGCCACAGAAATGGTCGTTGCGATTCCGCGCGCGCCCGCGGCTCAATGTCCCCGCCATTAGCGCCCCCCTCTTCGCGTTAATGGTGGCGGCCCGCCTGATTGCCCGAACCTTAGCAGGCGGGCCGCCCGACACGCGTCGTCGGGCCTGCCGGCCGGCCCGGCAGGCGCCGCGATTCGTCGTCTGCCGCAATTTCCGCACATTTGTCGGCTATCAAGGTCCGGCCAGGCGGAATCTTCGACGGAAATCACCTGGTTTTGATCGAATTCGCCGCCGGTAAATGTTCCGGTTCCTGGGACCGATTGCCGAAAAGCACCGGAACCTGGAAGTAATGCCAGGCATGGCCGCCGGGACTGTGTCGAATCTGCCGCAGGCCGGTCGGAAACATGGGCGGTCTGTGACTTCGATCACTTTCGAACGGCCATACCGTGACCATCTTAAGCGCGAGGAAACGGCCATGGTCGTAGCGAGGGCTCCGATGATCACACCCAATCCGCAACCGGCGCTGAAGAATGTCCCGGCCTCTCCGGTGGACCAGGCTGTCGCCCGGACGGTCGAGGCGAAGCCGGACACCGCCGCGCACGAGGCGATGGAGATGACGTGGGAAGGGTTCGACGACCTGCTTGACGACCTTCCCGAGGATTTCAACGGCATCCTGGTCTACTGACCTTATCCGGGCCGGTCGGCACCGACAGACGAATTCCCCCATTCCGGCCCGCCGCCGGCGGTGGCGCCGTGACAAGTTGGTGGCAGCCCGCGGGACACGGCGGCTGCCCGCTCGGGATTCCCTAATCTATTAGGGACTGTCCCAACTAGCTTCGCGCGGCCGTGAAGAAAGCGCCGGAGGCCCACCCCAATCGATTAGAAATTGCCCTATACGCGGTATGAGCGGGTCGACATGCTCTTCTCGCTCGATTCTCATTTAATGAAATCCAGCACAGACTGAGCCACTGTATGCGCCCTGATGACATTCGATATTTATGATATGTGAAAATATATCGTTATGGATTTTTGATCCATATTTTTAGACCGAAACCTGGAATCTTTCATTCTGTTTGATCTATTTTGATATATCTGAATGTATTGAAAATATAGAATTATGCATCAAATGAACTACGCGACCGAACATATCGCCAAGGCCTTGAAGGACGCTCGGGAAAGCAAGGGCCTCTCTCAGCGTGCGCTGAGTGAGAAGGCCGGCGTGCCGCAGGGACATATCTCGAAGATCGAAAACAACGCTGTCGATCTCAGGCTCTCCAGCCTTGTGTCGCTGGCCCGGGCGCTGGATCTGGAACCAACGCTCGTCCCGCGCAAAGCCGTGCCTGCTGTACAGTCAATCGCCCGCAGCAACATTAGCCGTAGTGCGCACGACACTCAGGCAGCACAAGCGGCAGCCAAAGAGCTGACCCGTCTTCAAAACATAATTGCCCGCGCGAGCAAGACCCACCCCAACATCGATGAATTCACACAACTTCAGCGTCAGGCGCGGAAGCTACAGCATTTTCCGTTAGCTAAGCCTCATCTTGACGCTCTGCGTGCCACCAGAAAGACCGTCAAGCAATTCCGGGACAATGCGGAGAGCCTGAATGCCATCCGCAAGCATGCTCTACAGCTTCGAAACATGCGCAATGCCCTGGCACACGCTTCGGCCGATACCCCGCCAACAGATCTTGTGCGGCCAGCCTATGGTCTGGACGAGGACGATCATGGCTGATGTTTCCGTCCTCGACGTTCTGCTCTACGACGAGCCAATCGGTACATTGACCCGCGTGAGCGGGGACCGGACGCTCTTTGCCTTCAACGACGCCTATGTCGCTGATGAAAACAGGCCGATCCTGGGCCTGTCGTTCAAGGACCGGCTTGACGCGTTGATTACCGACTTCAGGCCCACGCAAACGAACGTCATGCCGTTCTTCTCCAACCTTCTGCCCGAAGGGCGAATGCGCACTTATCTGGCAGAACGCGCCGGCGTTAATCCGGCGCGTGAGTTTTTCCTGCTTTGGGTACTCGGTCTGGACCTGGCCGGCGCGATCACCATCAAGCCTGCCGATGGCGAGGCATGGCCTCCCGATACCGGAGAGGGTGTTGGTGATCAGGACGAGGATCACCGGGAGAACGCCCTGCGGTTCTCCCTGGCAGGCGTTCAACTCAAGTTTTCCGCGATTGAGGAAGCCAAGGGAGGGCTGACCATTCCGGCAAAAGGTATCGGCGGGTCCTGGATCGTCAAGTTGCCGTCCCGTGAGTTCGATGGCATTCCCGAGAATGAATACGCCATGATGACACTCGCCCGAATGATCGGCATCGATGTCCCGGCGATCCGGCTGATCGATATCCAGGCGCTCAGGAACCTGCCGAAGGGAATCGACACCCTCAAGGGACAAGCTCTCGCCATCGAGCGGTTCGATCGCCTCTCAGATGGCAGCGCCGTTCACATTGAGGACTTCGCGCAAGTATTCGATATCTATCCCGACGCCAAATACAAAAGAGCCAGTGCCCGCAACATTGCCCATGTGATTGGCGCGGAAGGCGGTGAAGCCGACATCGCCGAATTTATCCGGCGCCTGACGTTCAACACCCTGATCGGCAATGCCGATATGCACCTGAAGAACTGGTCCTTGATATACCCCGACCGGCGGACGGCAGCGCTCGCCCCGGCATATGATTTCGTATCGACCATTCCCTATATGGCCGATCGCACCGCGGCATTGAATTTCAGCCGGACCAAGCGGTTTGACGAATTCTCCGAGGATGAATTGTCACATCTCGCGGCCAAGGCTCTGCTTCCCGAAAAGCTCGTGCTTGATATCGCGCGCGAAACCGTTGAGCGGTTTCATCAGACCTGGCGGGCGGAGGCGGCCAATCTTCCATTGAGCCGCAACATCATCGAAACGATCGAAGCTCACTTGAAAACGATTCCGATTGCTTGAATACGGTTTCGTTCGCAAGCGGCGCGGCTTGCCCGGGTTGGCATTTGTTTGCCTGGCGCTATTCGGCCGG
Source organism: Alphaproteobacteria bacterium (assembly GCA_028281075.1). Taxonomy (GTDB): domain Bacteria; phylum Pseudomonadota; class Alphaproteobacteria; genus JANQKO01. The sequence goes on from JANQKO010000132.1 coordinate 13,384, forward strand.
CCGGATTGTCGCAGGGTATTTCAAGGCAGCAGTTCGCCGATACGGTCGTGCCCAAGCAAAAGTCCGGGCAATTCGTCATCAATCCCGAAACACGGTCATGCCGGCCCGCGCGGCCGTGAAGAAAGCGCCGAAAGCCCGCCTGCCATTGTCATGCCGGCGGGGTGATTTGTTCGCACGGGAAATTGATAGGGACACTCCCCAATAGATCAAAAGGGGTTCCGCCCGCGGCCGGGCGACCGCGGGCGGATGTCGGAAACTCAGGTTACTATCGGGAGGGACATGACTATCACTAGGGACAGTGATGACATGGTGAACCGATATGGTTAACAAATCGTAAACGCCTGCCCAAAAAAAGACTCAGCCAAAAAAAAGTGGCGGAATGCCGTCAACACCCCCGTCATCAGCCGCCCACGCGCCTGTTTTCAACGGCTGGCAGGTTAACCTTAATTTAGTTCAGGAATGTCACGCTGGCGCCATCACACTGGGGTCCGGCATCCGCGCCGGATGCAAATTCAGGCGCACCACCCGTGGAACCACCGAAGGTCCGACGCAAGCTGCAGATCGCCGTGTTGCTGGCGCTGTGGCTGGCCTCGGTCGGCGGCCTGATCCTGCTGTACATATCCGGCTGAGAGATCGGGAGGAGGCGGGCGGGAGCGCGCGACCGACAGACGGCCAGGCCAAAGGGGGAGTGGGGGTTCCTTTCACCCGGCCGGCCGGCCCGATGCCCATGGTCTCCCGCCGCGCCATATGAACGACAGACGTTCATCTCTCGTGCTGCGGGGGCCGCGACGACGCCCCGCGCCGGTCCACAGGTAAGCCGGCCCGATTTCCGCTTTGTGTCCGGCGGGGCCGATTTAGGTTTCAATTGTTTCAGCGCCACCGCGGCAAGGCCGGAAATCGCCGCGAAAACCCGCCACCGACGGCGGCGCCCGGGCGTCCGCCAGGGCCGCCGCGAAACATCTGATACCAAAATCCCGGAATCGGGAAATCCACCTGAAATCCGCCCACCCTATCTGAATGGCCGCAGGAGACGTGCGGCAGGTCCGCACATGACGAGGAGAGCAAGATCATGTCCGCCGACTTCCATACCGGCCATAACGGCAACGGCAGCGGCAACGGCGCGGCGCGGATCCCGTTCATGGAGCTGGTGGCGCCGTTTCAATTCATCGCCGACGGCCTGGTCGCCGGCCTGAACTACGCCACCGACGCCGCGTTCAGCGCCCTGCGCGATGCCGCGCGGCGGCGCCGGGCGCGTCAGACGGTCGACCGGCTGCGACGGCTCGACAACCACATGCTGCGCGACATCGGCATCGACCGCAGCGACATATCGCGGATCGGCCTGGAGGCCAGCAACGCCGACGACGGCGTCTGGCGGCACCCGGGACGGACCGGCAGATAACCAACGCCCGCCGCGGCGGGCCGGCATTCGTGAACTGGACAAGGGACGGTATTAACATGACGATGGCGATCGCGCCCGTGTTCGCGCCCCCGGGCCGGACATGGGAGGACAGCAGGGACGAGATGGCGACAAAGACGCGTATTCTGGTCGTCGACGACGAAGCCGACATTCGCGAAACCCTCGACGACTACCTGAAGATCCACGACTTCGAGGTCACGGTCGCCGACGGCGGCGAGGCCGTACGGCGGCTGGTCGAGGACGGCGCCGGGATCGACGTGGTCCTGCTGGACATCAACATGCCGGGCGAGGACGGCCTGTCGCTGGCGCGGTTCCTGCGCGAACGGGTCGATGTCGGCATCATCATGCTGACCGCCGTCGGCGAGACCGTCGACCGCATCGTCGGCCTGGAGATGGGCGCCGACGACTACCTGGTGAAGCCGGTCGACCTGCGCGAGCTGCTGGCCCGGATCCGGGCCGTGACGCGGCGATTGCAGGCCGAGGCGGAAGCCGCGCCGGCGGCCGACGACGGCACCGAAGAGATCGCCTTCGGCCGCTGCCGGCTGAATCTGGATTCGCGCAAGCTGTTCGACGCCGAGCGCAACGAGATCCCGATCACCAGCATGGAATTCGACCTGCTGAAGGCCTTCGCCGAGCACCCGAACCGGGTGCTGAACCGGGACCAGTTGCTGGACCTGGCGCACAACCGCGACTGGGAGCCGTTCGACCGCAGCATCGACATCCGCATCGCCCGCATCCGGCGCAAGCTGGAGGTCGACCCCAGCAAGCCCGAGGTCATCAAGACGGTCCGCGGCGCCGGCTACATCTATGTGCCGCCCGGCCGCTAGGCGCCTGTCTGCTGCCACCACGGTCCGCGACGCGGTCAGCCTTCGGCGGCCTCGTCGTCGCTCCAGTCGGCGGTCGAGATCCGGCCGCGTTCGGCGCCGCTGTCGGCATCGACGCAGGCCATGCTGACGTCATAGCCCCAGAGCCGCCGGGCATGCTTCAGCACCTCGTCGCGGGACTTCTCCGCCAGCGGGATGCCCTTGCGCATGTGATGCCGCAGGTGCAGTTGCCGGTCCCGCTTCAGGTCGACGTCGACGACCTGGATATCGGGATCGATGACGCCCGGGTCGTAGCCGCGCGCCAGCATCTCGCGCACCTGCCGATAGCCGTCCTCGTCATGGATGCCCGAGACCCTGAGATGGCTGTCATCGGCATCGTCGGTCAGCGCGAACAGCTTGAACTCGCGGATCAGGCGCGGGCTGAGATATTGCAGGATGAAGGATTCGTCCCGGTAGTTGGCCCAGGCGTCCTTCAGGGTGCCGCGCCAGTCGCCGTTACCGGCGATCTCGGGGAACCATTCCTTGTCCTCCGGCGTCGGGTCCATGCACATGCGCTGGATGTCCTGCATCATCGCGAAGCCGAGCGCATAGGGGTTCAGGCCGGAATAGCGCGGATCGTCGAAGTCGGCCTGGAACACCACGTTGGCGTGGCTGTGCAGGATCTCCAGCATGGTGCCTTCGGTCAGCAGGCCGCGGTCGTAGAGCTCGTTGGCGATGTAATGGTGCACGAAGGTGGCACAGCCCTCGTTCATCACCTTGGTCTGGCGCTGCGGATAGAAGTACTGCGCGATCGTGCGCACGATGCGCAGCACCTCGCGCTGCCAGGGCTCCAGCACCGGGCTGTTGCGCTCGATGAAGAACAGCACGTTCTCTTCCGGCAGCTTGTGCTGCCGCATGCGCTCGGCCAGCTCCTTCTCGGTCTCGCTTTCGGGCTCGCCGTCGTGGAGCTGCGGCACCGTGCGCCAGAGATCGCTGAAGGTGCGGTCCTTGTAGTCCTGGGCTTCCTGGGCGCGGGCCTTCAGCTCGCGGCTGGTCAGCTCGCGCGGCCGGCGATAGCGGAACACCGCCTGGTCCATCAGCGCATGCGCGGCGTCGAGCGTATCCTCGACCACCTCCATGCCGGCCTTCTCCTCGCAGGTGGCGATGAAGGCCTTGGCGTACTGGAAATAGTCGAGCACGCCGTCGGCGTCGGTCCACTGCCGGAACAGGTAGTTGTTCTTGAAGAAGTGGTTGTGGCCGAAGGCGGCATGCGCCATCACCAGCGTCTGCAGCGCCATGGTGTTCTCTTCCATGACGTAGCTGATGCAGGGATTGGAGTTGATGACGATCTCGTAGGCGAGGCCGGTATAGCCCTTGCGGTACATCTTCTCCTCGCGGGCGAAGCGCTTGCCGAAGGACCAGTGCGGATACATCAGCGGCATGCCGAGCGACGAATAGGCGTCCAGCATCTGCTCGGACGAGATGATCTCGATCTGATTGGGATAGACGTCGAGGCCGAGATCCTTCAACGCCACGTCCTCGATCGCGTCGAAGGCCGCCGACAGCCGCTCGAAGCTCCAGTCCGGCTCCTCGAACAGCGGCTGTACCTTACGCTTGGCGCCCATGCCTAACCTGCCTCCGTCGGTTGCCGGCCGGCCACCGCTCAGGCCTGCTCGACCTGCTTGGCGAACAGCTCGCGGAAGGCCGGATAAATGTCACCGGGCTTGGCGATGCGCTTCATCTCGAAGTTATGCCACTGCTCCTTCACGGTGCGATAGGCCTGCCACAGGGCGGCGCCGGATTCGGAATCGCCGAACAGGCCCATCTCGCGCTCGTCGATGATCTCGACATAGGTGAAGTACTGGCAGAAGGGCATCAGCTCCTGATGCAGCAGCGCCACGCAGCGCTCGCTGTCGCCGGAGAAGTTCTCGCCGTCGGAAGCCTGCGCGGCATAGATGTTCCAGGTGTCGGTCGGATAGCGGTCGGCCAGGACCGCGGCCATCTCGCGCAGCGCCGTGCTGACCACCGTGCCGCCGGTCTGCGGGCTGTAGAAGAACGTCTCCTCGTCGACTTCCGAGGCCTCGTGCGTGTGGCGGATGAAGACGACGTCGACATGCTCGTAACGGCGCTTCAGGAACATGTGCAGCAGCACGAAGAACCGCTTGGCCAGATCCTTCTCGCGCTGGCCCATCGAGCCGGAGACGTCCATCAGGCAGAACATGACGGCATTGGTGTTCGGCTCGGGCCGCTGCTCGTTGTAGCGGTAGCGCACGTCGAACGGATCGATGAAGCCGACGATCTTGCGCCGCCGCTCCAGCCCCTCGAGCTCCTCGATCAGCGCTTGCAGCTTCCGCTCGTCGTCGTCCGACCGGCCGGTCCGGGCTTCGAGCGCCGAGATCTGCCGGCGCAGGTCGTCGAGCGTCGAGTCCTTCGGCCGGGCGAGCGCGATCCGGCGGCCCAGGCTGTTGCGCATGGTGCGGGCCACGTCCAGGTTCGACGGATTGCCGACCCGGCTGAACCCGGCCCGGTGGCGCGAGAACGAGACGATCTCCTTCAGCGTCGTCTTGACCAGGTTCGGCAGCTCCAGGTCCTCGAAAAACAGGTCCAGGAACTCGTCGCGCGACAGCGCGAACTGGAACTCGTCCTCGCCGTCGCCCTGGTCGGTGGCCTGCTTGCCGCCGCCGCCCTCGCCCTGCTGCGGCTTCGGGATGCGGTCGCCGGTCTCGAACTCCTTGTTGCCGGCGAACACCCGCTCGCGCGTGCCGCCCTTGCTGCTGTGGCTGAAGCGCGGCTCGCCGATGCCCTTGGTCGGGATCGTCACGGTCTCGCCGCTGGCGACGTCCGTGATCGAGCGGTCGCGCACCGACTTGTTGACCACTTCCTTGATCTGGGCGCGCGCGCGGCGGATGAAGCGCTGGCGGTTGCCCAGGCTCTTGCCCTTGGGGTTCTGCCGCCGGTCGATGAACTGGTGCATGGCCGTTGGCCGGGCTCAGCCCGCCTTGTTCACGCGCATGTACCATTCGACGAGACGCCGGACCTGGCGCTGGGTGTAGCCGCGCTCGACCAGACGCGAGACGAAGTCGTTGTGCTTCTTCTCCGTTTCGCTGTCCTTCTTCGAGCCGAAGCTGATCACCGGCAGCAGATCCTCGACCTGGCCGAACATCCGCTTCTCGATGACGTCGCGCAGCTTCTCGTAGCTGGTCCAGGACGGGTTCTTGCCGTCGTTCTGGGCCCGCGCGCGCAGCACGAACTTCACCACCTCGTTGCGGAAGTCCTTCGGGTTGGCGATGCCGGCCGGCTTCTCGATCTTCGCCAGCTCGGCGTCCAGCACCTCGCGGTCGAACAACTGGCCGGTATCCGGGTCCTTGTAGTCCTGCTCCTCGATCCAGGCATCGGCATAGGCGATGTAGCGGTCGAACAGGTTCTGGCCGTATTCGGTATAGGATTCGAGATAGGCCTTCTGGATCTCGTTG
>JANQKO010000323.1 GCA_028281075.1 Alphaproteobacteria bacterium
GGGCGTCTGCTTCGACTGCCTGGTCTCCGTCGACGGCGGCCCGGCGCGGCGGGCCTGCCTGACCGAGGTCCGCGACGGCATGCGGATCGCCACGTCGGACGATCGCGCCGTGCCCCGGAACAAGCCCGCGCCGGCGCCGGCATCGCCGCCCGCCGACGACTGCGAGGTGCTGATCGTCGGCGCCGGTCCGGCCGGCCTCGCGGCGGCGGCGCTGCTGGCCGATGCCGACGTGCCGGTCGTCCTGGTCGACGAGCGGCCGTCGCCGGGCGGCCAGTTCTACAAGCAGCTCGCGCCGTCCCAGGCCGTCGCCGACGGCGGCGCCCTCGACCGGCAGTATGCCGACGGCCGCGCCCTGATCGATCGGGCGGCCGGGCCGTCGGTGCGGCGGCTGCAGGACGCGGTGGTCTGGCACGCGGCGCGGACGCCGGCCGGCTTCGAGGTCGGCGTGGTGCGAGACGGCGCCGCGCGGGTCGTCCGGTCGCGGTTCGTCCTGCTCGCCACCGGCGCCTACGAGCGCGGCCTGCCCTTCCCCGGCTGGACGCTGCCGGGCGTCATGACCACCGGCGCGGCGCAGAGCCTGGTCCGGTCCTACCGGGTGTCGCCCGGCCGGCGGGTGTTGATCGCCGGCAACGGCCCGCTCAACCTGCAGCTCGCCTGCGAGCTGCTGGCCGGCGGCGTCGACGTGGTCGCCGTGGCCGAGGCCGCGCCGAACCCGTTTCCGCGCCGCTGGCGCGCGGGCCTTGGCGGCCTCGGCCGCGCGCCGGGCCTGATGCTGCAGGGGCTGGACTATCTGCGGACGCTGCGCCGGTACCGCGTGCCGCTGCAATTCGGCCATCACATCGTCCGCGCCGACGGCGACACTCGGGTCCGCTCGGCCGAGCTCGCCCGCATCGATGCCGCCGGCCGGCCACTGGCCGCCGGCCGACGGACCCTTGCCGCCGATGCCGTCTGCGTCGGCTCCGGGTTCCTGCCCAGCAACGAGCTTGCCCGGCTGCTCGGCTGCGCCTTCGATCGCGGGCGGCCGGGCTGGCTGACGCCACGACGGGACGAGGATGGCGGGACCAGCGTGCCCGGCGTTTTCGTCGCCGGCGACGGCGGCGTCACCAGCGGCGCCCAGGTCGCGCTGGCCGAGGGCCGGCTGGCCGCGCGCGCGATCCTGCGCCGGCGCGGCGGGCCCGCCGGCACCGACGGCGCGGACCGGCGGCGGCGCGCGCGGCATCTGGCGTTTCAGCGGTCGCTCTGGTCGCTGTTCGCGGCGCCGGCGCCGGTGCTTTCCTTTGCCGACGCGGACACGGTGCTCTGCCGCTGCGAGAACCTGACGCGCGGCATGCTGGAAGAGCGGCTGGCCGCGGGCGCGACCGATCTCGGGGCGTTGAAGCGGGTCAGCCGGGCCGGCATGGGGCGGTGCCAGGGCCGCTATTGCCTGCCGCTGCTGACGGCGCTGCGCGCGCGGGAGACCGGCGACCCCGTCCCGGCCAGCGACATTCCGGCGCCGAAGAGCCCACTGAAGCCGGTGCCGGCGGCGGCGCTGGCGGCGGAGAAGCCGGAATGGCGCGGCTATCGGCCGGTCGCCATGCCGCCGGCCGCCGGACCGGTGGCGGTGGCCGAGGAACGGCTGACCGACACCGACGTGCTGGTCATCGGGGCTGGCATCGTCGGCGTCAGCACCGCCTATTTCCTGGCGCGGGAGGGCATCGACACGCTGGTCGTCGACAGGGGCGAGGCGAACGGCCAGGCCTCGGGCGGCAATGCCGGCAGCCTGCACTTGCAGCTCCTGTCGTTCGATTTCGCCGCCGGCGACGACGCCTCGCCGGCGCTGCGGACCCTGCCGCTGCAGCGCGACGGCATTGCCGAATGGCAGGCGCTCGAACGCGAACTGGGGGCGGATTTCGAGCTGAAGATCAGCGGCGGGATCATGGTCGCCGAAGACGCGGACGGCCTGGCCTTCCTGGAGCGGAAGGCCGCGGCCGAGCGCCGGTACGGAATTCGGACCGAGCTGCTGTCGCGGGCCGAGCTGCGCGACCGGGTGCCGCTGGTCGCCGAACGCATGGTCGGGGCCGCCTTCTGTCCCGGCGAAGGCAAGATCAACCCGCTGCTGGCGACGCCGGCGCTGCTCGACGCGGCGCTGGCGGCCGGCGCGCGGTTTCGGCCCCGGACCGCGGTCGCCGGCCTCGCGCGTGAGAACGGCCGCTACCACGTCCGGACCGGCCGCGGCGGCATCCGGGCGAACCGGGTGGTCAACGCGGCCGGCGGCTGGAGCGCCGGGATCGCCGCCGGCATCGGCGTCGACCTGCCGGTCAGAAGCGCGCCGCAGCAGATGATCGTGACCGAGCCCGCCGTGCCGATGCTGGACCAGCTTCTGGCGCTCGCCGGCCGGCACCTGACCATGAAGCAGGCGGTGAACGGCAACCTGATCATCGGCGGCGGCTGGTTCGCCGGTTACGACCCGGTGCTGGGCTGGCCGGCGACGCTTCGGGACAGCCTGGAAGGCAATCTCTGGGCCGCCTGCCGGGTGCTGCCGGCGGTCGGCGGTCTGAACGTCATCCGGAGCTGGGCGGCGGTCGGCGTGATGATCGACGGCGCGCCGGTCATCGGCGAGATGCCGGGCCATCCCGGCTTCTTCACCGCCGTCGGCGCCAACGGCTATACCATGGGACCGCTGTTCGGGCGCATCATCGCCGAGCTGATCCGGACCGGCCACAGCGGCATCGACATCGCGCCGTTCGCCGTCGACCGGCCGGTGGCGCGGCGCGATGGCGGCTGAACGGCCGGCGTCGGACGGCAAACATCCGCTGGCATCCGGCGGCGTGTTTTGCTATGAACCGCGGGCCTTGATTTGGCGCCGCGATTGCGTCATTTAGGGGCCCGTAATCCCCGGTAGCTCAGTTGGTAGAGCAAGCGGCTGTTAACCGCTGGGTCGCTGGTTCGAGTCCGGCCCGGGGAGCCACCCTTCCATACTCGGTTCTTCAGCTCTCCCCTCTTCGTTCCGGATTCCCGGATCCGGTCGGGCTCTCGTGCGCGATTCACCGCCAAGGCGCCAAGACACCAAAGGATAGGCCATCCGACCACCGTGCCGGCGGCGTGACCTTGGCGTCTTGGTGTCTTGGCGGTGACATCCGTTGCCGTGCCGCTTGGCGGCGTCGAGATTTGATAGGGTAGGATGTTCGCGCATTCCGGAATAAGCAGATCGGGCGCCGACAAGGAACCTCCTTCACGCGCAAGCTCAACCGTCTGCCGGTGGAACTCATGTGGGCAAGCCATTCTTCTGTTCGACATGGTAGATCCTCAATCCCAAATGATCGGGAGTCCACCGAAACGGGGTAATGCCAGATCAAGTGGGAGGATTGTCCGCTAAAATATTGACCTCATTAAGATTTTTCAGTTGTGCCCTAAGGCAGTGCTCGCTGTCGGACACGGCGCTGCTCTATGATGGTCAGCTTATCGTTGAATTCCAGCCCTGGCGATTGCATTACCGAGATGAGGCGATTTGCGCGTGTGCTTGGGGCGAACTCCGGTAGGAATACGATGATCGCGCCCTTGGATGGCAAGCGGTCGCGAAAGAAAAGGTCGCCGAAATCGAAATCTTCTGTGACAATAATCCTGTCCTCGGCGTTGGCGAGTTCAAGCAAATCAGTGTCGGATGTCCGCGCATCCATTTCTGTGGCGTAGCGCACGTCCAAACCGATGCCACGCATGGCTTCCACGACGACGCGTGGGCAGCATGCATCGGCAAGCAGTTTCATCTATTCCGCGGCGACCGTGATGTCGTTCGCAAGATAATCGGCTGCGTAAGCCAGTGCCGCGCGGACGTCGGTTTCGGTGATGCGTGGATACTGGTCAACGACTTCGGCGGCCGTCAGGCCGCGCGCGCATTCACGGACGATCTGCTCCACCGTCACCCGCGTGCCGCGGATAACGGGCTTTCCCTGCATGACGCCGGGTTGGATTTCGATCTGTTCATGACCCATGGCCATTAGGATAACCGCATTCTCGCGAGACGGCGAGCGATTGGCATGCCCCGGACCCGGCAAATGTCTTGGTCGCCGCTTTGCCGCGACCCATAATGTGCCGGCAAAATCAGAACATTGCGGCGGTTCCGTCCCCGGGCGGGGCAGCCGGCGGGACCGTGGAAACGATGAACATCGACGACGCCATCAATATCGAGGACCTGCGCCGGCTGGCCAGGCGCCGGCTGCCGAAGATCGCCTTCGACTTCATCGACGGCGGCGTCGAGGACGAGGACGGCCTGGACCGGAACCAATGGGCGTTCCGCCGCCACCGGCTGGTGCCGCGCTACCTGGTCGACGTCAGCGAGATCGACCAGAGCACGACGTTGTTCGGCCGCCGCTATGCCAGCCCGGTCGGCATCTCGCCGACCGGCATCGCCGCCCTGTTCCGGCCCGGCGCCGACCTGATGCTGGCCAAGGCCGCGAAGGCCGCCGACGTGCCCTTCATCATGTCCGGTGCCAGCACCGCCTCGATCGAGGATCTGGGCCGGCTGGCGCCCGAGCACGGCTGGTATCAGCTCTACACCGCCCGCGACCGCGCGATCTCGACGGACATGATCGCCCGTGCGCGTGACGCCGGGCTGTCGACGCTGGTGCTGACCGTCGACGTACCGGTCAACGCCAAGCGCGAGCGCAATCTCAGAAACGGCTTCACCCGGCCGCTGCGACTGTCGCTGGCGACCAGGCTCGACGCGCTGCGCTATCCCGGCTGGCTCGCCGGCTACCTCAAGCACGGCCAGCCGATGCTCGCCAACTGGCGGCGCTATGCCGAGGCGGCGGCCGACGCCGAGGCGGTCGCCGCGTCCGTCGGCAGCAACATGCCGACCTCGCCGACCTGGCGGGACGTCGAAACCTTCCGTCGTCTCTGGCCGGGCAATTTCGTCATCAAGGGCATCATGCACCCCGAGGACGCGCTGCGCGCCGTGGAGCTCGGCGTCGACGGCCTGATCGTGTCGAACCATGGCGGCCGCCAGCTCGACCGGGCGCCCTCGCCGGTGGAGGTGCTGCCGGCGATCGCCGCGGCCGTCGGCGAGCGCATGACGCTGATGTTGGACAGCGGCGTCCGGCGCGGCGCCGACGTACTGGTGGCGCTCTGCCTCGGCGCCAGCTTCGTCTTCCTCGGCCGGCCGACGCTTTATGGCGCCGCCGCCGCGGGGGCCGTCGGCGCCGGCCGCGCGATCGACATCCTGCGCGAGGAGATCGAGTTGGCGCTGGCCCAGATGGGCTGTCCCAGCCTGCGCGACCTGGGCCCGGACCGGCTGCTCTGGGAGGGGCCGTACGAGCCCGGGCGGAACCGCTACGCCTGACGGGCGGCCGGGCGCGGCGGCGCTATTGGCCGACGCGAATGGCGACCCGCATCAGGTCGACGATATCGACCAGCCGGGCGACATAGTGGTCGCGGACGATGAACGGGGCCGCGTCGCCGCCGCCGAACTGGCGTTCCAGGGCATCGAGCAGGCGCCGCAGGCGCCGCTGATGAATCCCGAGGCGGCGCTGGGCGGGATCGGCGAGGATGCCGACGAAGGCCGCCAGGACGGCGGCGGTGCCCATCAGGCCGGCCGTGCTGCCGGCGACGAGGGCGCCGGGCGCCGCGGCCGGGAAGACGCCATACCAGAGCCCGCCGAGGCCGGCGCCGAGCGGAAAGTTCAGGATCGCGAACTGCTGCGCCAGCACCGCCGCGAGCGCCGGCCCCATGGAGATCGCGCCCGGCGTCAGTTGCTTGAAGGCGGCGGCGCCGACACCGGCGGCGATCAGCGCGTTGGTGATGTCGGCGGCGGCGGCGCGGGTACCGGTATAGGTCGACATGGCTTCGGTCAGCCGTGTCCGCAGTTCCGGCCGGTCGGCGGCGCGCCGCAACGAGAGCACGGTCCGCGCCAGGGCGTCGTCCACCAGGGGATGCGCCAGGATCTGCTCGGCCAGCGCGTCGCGCGCGAACCGCCGCCCGCCATGTTCGAACGGCAGTTCCAGGAGCTCGGCATGCAGCAGCCATTGCAGCTCGGCGCCGACCCGGGTCCGCAGGAACAGGTCGCGCGCTTCCAGCCAGCGGGACGCGCCGGCGGCGCGTCCGCCGAACCGCCGCAGGCAGAGCGCCGAGAGCTTCATGCCCGCCGTCGGCAGGACCAGGGCGACGTTCGCCGGCGCGCGCAGCATGTCCCAGCCGACGGCGTGGCGGTGCAGCCGCAGGCTGCCGCGAAAGCAGAAATGACGGTCGACGAATGCCGGCACCCGGTCGCGCCGGGTCTCGAAATAGCGCCCGACGGCCCAGTCGACGATCTCGCCGGCGGTGGCGTCGTCGATGGCGATCGGCGCCAGGTCCCGGCCGCGCGGCCGCCCGGCCGGCGGCGATGTGGTCGGAGCATCAGCCATGGAGCGGCATGTCCAGCGCCTTTGTCGGACCGGGCAACGGGTGTCATCTTCAGATAGAGGCGATGGCCGGCGGACGCAAGCGCGCGTGTCACGGCTGGAGGGGACGAGATCGGCCCGCCGACCATACGCCGCCGACGGGCCGAGACCTTCCTGTACGCGAGGTTCGCCTGTACTCGGGGGGATAGCGGCCCTCGGAAGATCGCTTCCACACTTGCATGTGGCGTGCCAGCGGCCGGCGGCGGAAAACGGGGGGTCGCGCGCCGGGGACTGACCCGAACTGGGAACGCGCTGTTGCAATCAGGCACACCGGGCGATCCTTGCCCCGGTCCGGTACCGGATAAGTTAATCTTAACCGAATGAAAGAAGTTCTCGTTTGTGGCCGGCGCTCGCGCTGAATAACTTTGGATCGTTGCTTCGCGACATCGATCTCCCGGTCCGGCGTCCCTTAAGTGTTTCTAGGGTATGGTCGCCGCCAGCCGGACCGGGAGTTTATTCCTGGCGACGACCGCGGGAGGTTCGACCATGACGACGTTCAGGACGCTTGCGCGGCATATGGCCGATCCGGCCAATATCCTGACCGATGCCGCCGCCATGCCGCTGCGCGCGCACGGCACCGCGCTTCGGTCGCGGGCCGTCTCCGACCTGCTGCGGTACATGCTGGACGCCGGCCGGACGGCGCTCGTCCAGCTCCGCTGCCACCTGGTCGGCGATCGCGGCAAGGCGTCCTGCGCCGGCTGCTGAGCGCGTCCCGCCGCCGACGAAACCGCCTTCCAGACGCGTTCACTTTTCCGCACGGTTGATTTGCCGCCGGCATACGGCTAGCCCGCCTTTCTCCCCACCATCACGGTCTGCGTCGCGCACAGGCGCCCGCTCCGCCAGGAGCGGGCCGAAGAGCGTAGTGGGACGACGGTTGAGGTCCGCGACCCCGCGGGCGCGCGCCTGCGCGCGACCCTTCGGGCGGCGCCGTGCTGCCGACAGGGTGCGTCGCGCTGCTTGCCCGATGCCCCACATCGCGCCGCGCAGCGCTCCTGCCCTGTCGACAGCACGGCACCGCGCAGACCATGATGGCGGTGAGAAATGCGGGCTAGGATTTGTAGACAGTCATTTCAAAGCGCGGCGTGTGGCGACCGAGCTGGGCGGTCAAGGGAATATCCGCACGTAGCCAAGCTCGGTCGTGATGCCGGTAGATATGGCGCCTGGCATCAAGTCGTACGATGGTGGTCATCGGTCGGTGCGCCAATCGATCAGAGCGACATCGCCCCAGGTGCCTGGCGCACGTTCGACGGAGTAGAGCCGCAGGCGGTGGCCAATCCCCAATTCATCGAGCACGTCGGAAAGCGCATGCGCGCGCTCGCGCTCGAACATGCGCCCGTTGAGCTGGGCGCGAAGCGGCTGTGCATAGGGGGCCCCGACGCTTTGCACCAGGACGACGCAACGCGCCGCACACCGCCGCATCTTCAATACGGAGATCGCGACATCCTCCATGCGATAGAAGGCGTTGGATCCAAAGATCACGTCGCACGCCAGCTCCGGCGCATCCTCCCAACGGCATGACCGGAGCCGGGGCGGTGTCCCGAGGCGCGGCTCCCAACGACGCAACAGCTCGGCTCGCATCGCCATCGAGGGCTCGACACCGGTGATCTCGCCGACATGGCCCGCGATACGCCGCGTGAACGCACCGGAACCTGGCCCAATTTCAAGCAGATGGTCGGCGGGCCGCAGCAGTGCAATCAGGTCATTGACCAGTGTATCGGCGTGCTGGGCCAGCGGGCTGCGCTCGTCATAGCCCGGTGCATACTCGCGCCAGAAAGCCTCCTCCGCAGCGTGGTCACGCCAGCGAACATCGCTTTCGGCCGCTTGTGCGAACGCCTGCTTCCAGAACATCGACGGTGTCATCCCGCCGGTCGGCTCCTGCATCACGCCTCCTCGCCTGTTTGATGGCACGCGGACATAACCTCCAGCCGTAGACCTTCAGCTCGGGATCCGTCCTGGTCGGCCGAGCCATGAGAGAACGCCTGCTTCCGTGCGCTCATCTCAACCTGGCAGCAATGCCTGACCCCAGGATGTCACGTGGGCCTCGAAGCGCACGCCGAAGACTTCGGTAAGGACGCCGGATGCCACGATGTCGTCGCGCTGTCCGCAAGCGACCATCCGGCCATCGGCCATGACCGCGATGCGGTCGGCAAAACGCAGTGCCAGGTTGAGGTCGTGGAGCACGACGAGCGCTGCGGTCTCGTGACGACATCTTCGCAGGTACTGCATGGTCCTGAGCTGGTGGGCCGGATCGAGGCTGGCGATAGGCTCGTCGGCGAGCAGCAGGCTCGGCCGCGTAACCAATGCCTGTGCGAGCAGGGCACGGGCACGCTCCCCGCCTGACAGGGAGGCGAAGCGTCGGTCCAGAAGCCCGGTCAGTTCGAGGTCGCGAAGCAGTTGGTTCAGCCGTGCCGGCGGGTCGCTGGTTGAAAGCGCGGGCCAACCGATGTCGCCCGAACCGAGCGACATCAAGCCACGTCGTTGACCAATGTCCAGCAGGTCGGCGACGCTGAGTTCCCAATGCGGTGCGAAGAACTGTGGAAGGTAGGCGATCCGTCGAGCGCGTTCGCCTGTAGGAAAGGCGGCGAGCGGGCGTCCTTCCAATTCAATCCGGCCGCTCCACGCCTCTTCGATGCCGCCCAGACACTTGAGAGCGGAGCTCTTGCCGGCACCGTTCGGGCCGATCAAGGCGAGCAGTTCCCCGGCGAAGACATCGAGCGCGACACCATCGAGCACCGGGCGCCCACCTTTGGCGAGACGCAGACCCGAGAGGTGTGCAAGCGGACGATATGTGGTTGTCGGGTCAGTCATTGATGGCGGCGTTTTGCCAGCAGCAGCATGAAGAAGGGCGCGCCGATCAGGGCCGTCAACACGCCGAGGGGGATCTCCGCCGGCGGGAGGAGGCTGCGCGCCAGACCATCGAGCAGAGTCAGAAGAATGCCGCCCAGGAGGGCCGAAGCCAGAATGAGTGGCGCGTGACGCGGCCCGAGCGTCCAGCGCACCAGATGCGGCACGATCAGACCGACGAAGCCGATGGTGCCGCCCCAGGTGACGGCGAGCGCCACCATGGCCGAGGCGAGTAACGTCGCGATCATGACGAAACGCTCAACGGGAAGGCCCATGTTGCGCGCCACTTCGTCGCCCAGGCCGAGGACATCGAGACCGTAGGCGAGCCGGCGCACCATCAGCAACAGTATCAGCGCCGCCAGGGCGGCCAGAGCCAACTCATGCCAGAAGGGTGTCTGGACTCCGCCGAGTGTCCAGGACAGGACGACCTGGAGGCTGATCGTTTCGTCGGCCAGCGCAAGCATCAGATAGCTGCGCGCGGCGCCAAGGAATGCCGCCATGGCGACGCCGGCTAATAGCAGGCCGGCGGTGTCGCGTACTTGGGCCAGGCGAGCAAGCAGGAGGACGGCAAGCGTGGCGCCAAAAGCACCCAGAAACGACAAGATTGGCAACAGCAGGAGCGGAGAAATCGCTTGGAATACCGCCAGTCCCGGGACCAGCAGCGCGAGGGTGGCGCCGAGTGCCGCGCCCGGCGCGGTGCCGATAAGGAACGGGTCGGCAAGCGGGTTGCGGAAAATGCCCTGGAAGATCGCGCCTGCCGCGCCGAGCAACCCGCCAACCAGAAAAGCGGTCAGCACACGCGGCAGCCGCCAGTCGAACAGCAGGCGGTCCAGGGGATGATCGTTCGCCGTTGGCTGGAGAAAGGCCAACACCCTGCCGGGGCCGAGCAGTTCCGGGCCGAGCATCATGGCGATGCCGATGGATGTGAACACCGCGGCAACGAGGATTGCCAGCCACCCGGTCGGGATGCCGAGGATGCGCGTCATTCGCCTCTGGCCGAGAGGAGATCGGGGTGCAGTGCGCGGGCGACGCTGCGCACGCCTTCGACGACACGGGGCCCCGGGATAAGGACCTGACCGCGTGGTATCGCATCGACCCGCCCTTCCGCGACAGCCGGGATGCCGTTCCAGTGGGGACGCGCGAGAAGGGCGGTGACATCGGCCATGCCGCCGGCGACGAGGATGTGGTCGGGATCGGCGCGGAAGACGGCTTCGCCGCTGACCTGCGAGAGATTCGTGTTGTCGCTGAAGACATTGAGCCCACCGGCGTGACGCAGGATGTCGTCGGTGTAGGTGCCGGGCCGGACCGAACGGAAGCCGGCGCGGCCGGCCGCGCCGGTCTCGAAGTAGACCCGCTTGGCCGGCCGCGACGAGAAGAGCCTGGCCAGTGCCGAGAGTTCTCCTTCGATCGCTCGGGTCAGGGCCCCCGCCTCCGGCTCGGCGTCGATGGCGCGCCCGACCAGACCGATATTGGCCAGGATCCGTGCCAGCGTCGGATGATTGAGGACAAGCACCGGAATGCCGGCCAGGCTCATCGGCCGCAACAGTCGCGCGGCGGCGTGCCGCGCCGGCGTCAGGATGACGAGGTCCGCGCCAAGTCGCGCGATGATATCCGGGCTGAAGCCGATGCGGTTGCCGATACGCGGCCGGTCGAGGATCTCCGGCGGATATCTGGTCAGGCCATCGATCGCGACGATACGATGCGCCGCGCCAAGCGCCGCGACGATCTCGGTATTGCTGGAGAAGATTGGCACGATGCGGTTCGGCCGACGCGCGATCCGAACCCGTCGGCCCAGCGCGTCGGTCAGCTCGCGCGGCCAATCGTCGGACCGATCCGACGTGACCGCGCGAGGCGTGGCGACCGTTGCGGCGAGGGTCCCGGCCAAGGCGGCCAGGCAGCGACGACGACCAGGACTGATCAGAAGCTGACCCTCATGCCGGCGAAGAAAAAGCGCCCGCGCATCGAGTTGCCCCGGCCGCCGTTGGAGCGCGACGGGTCAGAAATAAATGGCTGTTCGTCGAGGGCAATGAAGATCGGGTGTTCGTTCTTGTCGAGCAGGTTGTCGATGCCACCGTAAAGGGTGATCCAGTCCGTCACATTGTAGTGACCACGCAGATTGAAAATCCAGAAAGCATCCTTTCGGTGGACGAAGTTTCTCGCCGGCTCGACGCTAGCCAACAGTCGTTCTTCCGTGTCGTAGTACATCGGCCCCTTGAGCAAGCCGGCGAGGCTGACGCCCCATCGGTCGCGCCATTCATAATGAAGCCGCAAAGCGGCCTGGTATTCGTTGAAGCGCTGCAACTTGTCGGCATCGGGGCCGCTGTCCCGACGGTCGATGCCGTCGGCCTGCATCGTAAAGTTCCAGGTAGCGTCCGCGCCGAAGGCGAGGCGCTGGCCCGTCAGACCAAGCCACGGCGCGGCGTCGAATTGGGCCTGAACCTCGATGCCCTGGATGTGTGCATCACCGTCGGCGTTCTTGAACTGGGAGATGTCGTCACTGGTCCCGGGGCCGCGGGGATCGATCACTTCGGTGGTGATCCGGCCCTCGATCGTCTGGTCGAAGACGGCGGCGTCAAAGAAGAAGTTCCCAGGTGCGTAGGTAAGGCCGACTTCGAACTGATCGCTTTCCTCGGCACTAAGGCCGCCGTTGCCGCGGGTAATGCGATTGGGCGTCAGTACCGGCGAGAATTCGCCTGCCAGCTCCCTGCCGGTCGGTGAGCGAAAGCCCGTTGCATAGCTCGTCCTGAGCTTAAGGCTGGGCAGGACCGCATAAGCAAGGCCCGCGCTGTAGGTCATGCCATCGAAGGTGCGTTCAGTCTCGCCGCTCAGGTTGACGTTCGGCGTCTCCTTCGTGCGGCTCTGGTTGCGGGTATACCGCCCGCCCGCCCGCAGGCTGAGCCGGTCATCGAAAAAGGACTGGGTCAGCTCGGCATAGCCCGCGGTAAGCAGATTGTCTTCGTTGTTGTCGAACGGCGCGACCTGTGCGATCGGGGCACCGCTGACGGACGTCCGGTTGCGAGAATTGCGCAATTGCGCGAATTCGCCGTCGAATCCCAGAAGCAGCCCCGTGGACTCGGTTACCCTGAATTCTGGAGTCAATCGTAGTCCGAATGCCGTGAGTTCCCGGCGATTGTTGTCTTCATCGACTCCGGCGGCCTCGGAGCCCCAGTGGAAGGAGTCGACGTCACGAAAGGCATAGAGATGAGCGTTCAGGTCGATGCCTCGATCGTCCCATACGCCGGCATAGGCCAAGTCGACCGATCGATTCCAACGATCATCGGTGTTGTCGTAGTCCCAGGATGAGCCGCGGAACCCGGTATCGTAAACGCCGTCGGTGCGCATGGTAACGTCCAGCCAATGATCGGGGCCGAGATCCCAGTTGAGGGCGGCAAGTGCGCCGCGACGGTTCGTCGCGGTGTTGAACTGTTTCCCGCTGCCGGAGCCCCCATCGTAATCGTCACTGGTCAAACCGCTGGCACCGACATAGCCGGCGAGACTGTCGGACAGGTCGCCACCGTACTCCGCCGTCAACTGGCCGTACCTGTAGCTGCCGCCTTCAATCGAGGCCGTGCCGCCTTGAACACGCCGGCCGTCGCGTGTGATCAGGTTGATGACGCCGCCCATCGCCTGGTTACCGAATGCAACCGACGCGGGGCCGCGGATAATCTCGATCCGGTCAAGCTGGTTCGGCGAGAGCTTGGACAGGTTCGCCGTGCCGGCTCGGCGACCGTTCAACAGCACCAGCACCTGGCCCCGGAAGTCGCGGCCCTGGCCGTCGCTGCGCGCGCCCCGCATCGTGATGGACGTTTGGGCCGGTGTCCATTCGCTGAAGAAGCCTGTCGCGCGCTGTCTCAGCAGCTCGGTGACCGAACGACTGTGCGATGCACGGATTTCTTCGGAGTCGATGACCTGAACAGTGCTCGCGATCTTGCTGAGCGGCTCTGGGCTGCCTACGGCCGTTACGACCAGATCATCGAGGGTGATAACCTTGCTCTTGTCTTGCGGGTCCTGTGCAACCGCGGGCGAAACCGGACTGGTCATTAAGGCGAAGGCTGATGCCACTGCAATCGCGGGTTTCGTCAATCTTCCTGTCTTGTTCTTCATTATCCCTCTCTTGTTTCGACGTCACGAGTCCCCTTGCAGGGACAAGTTTCAATGCAGGAGAGAGGGACAACCTCGGTGCAACACGTTCCGCCGGCGCATGCTGACTTCCGCGCCGGGTGTCGATGCAGGGCCGGGACTGGACGGACATGAGCGGCATGGCCCTGTTACTCTCCACGTTATAGTTGTATTGCACTCCGCGTTATGGTTGCGTTTTGTTATAACATAACTTTAATTGGCCGCAATGGCGAATTTCCACTGGTCGCCGGCATGGTCGGAGGAAAGGCGTCGACATGGACACGGCAGTGGCCGTTAGCCGACCCACGGAGTCGGCTCTCAACAACCCATATGGGCGCCGACGGGCTCACCCGCCGGACGCGTTCGCGTCAGTGCAGGATCTGACTTAGGAACAGCTTGGTCCGGTCGCTGCGCGGGTTGTCGAAGAATTCCTGCGGCTCGTTCTGCTCGACGATCTCGCCGCCGTCCATGAAGATCACGCGGTTGGCGACCGTGCGCGCGAAGCCCATCTCGTGGGTGACGCAGAGCATGGTCATGCCCTCCTCGGCCAGCGTGATCATCACGTCGAGCACTTCCTTGATCATCTCGGGATCGAGCGCCGAGGTCGGCTCGTCGAACAGCATGATGCGCGGGTTCATGCACAGCGACCGCGCGATCGCGAC
>JANQKO010000337.1 GCA_028281075.1 Alphaproteobacteria bacterium
TACAACTGGCACAGACCTCATGCTAGCTTGAAAGCCAAAACACCAATCAGCAGACTCGGCCTAGCCGAGGACAACCTATTGACGCTCCACAGCTAGGCGCGTCGTCATGCCGGTCTGCGCCGGTATGACCGCGCTTACGCCGCCGCCGTCCGCGACCGTCCCTCGTACAGGTCCCGGCCCGCCACCAAGGCCCGGATCTTGGCGTCGGCGATGGGGCGTTTCAGCATCCAGAAGCCGCAGTCCGGATGGATGTAGCGGACGCGGCCGGCGCCCAGCACGTCGTCGGCCCGCTGAATCGCGCGGGCGATGTCGTCGGCGCTCTCGATGTCGGTCTGCTTGATGTCGACGACGCCGAGCCCCATGCCGATCTCGGGCCGCAGCTCCTTGAAGGCGGCCAGCTCCTCGACCGGCCGGTGCGCGTTCTCCATGACGATATGGTCGGCATGCAGGCTGTTGAGGTAGCCGAGCAGCCGGTCCCAGGAACCGCGCTGGATGGTCTGGCCGCCATAATTGCCGAAGCAGAGATGCACCGCCGGCGTGCCGGGGACGGCGTCCAGCACCTTGTTGATGGCGGCGGCCGCCCAGTCGGCCTCGTCCGGGTGGCCGGGCAGGTTGGCCTCGTCGAGCTGGATGACGTCGGCGTCGCAGTGCCGCACCTGCTCGGCCAGCGCCTCGGCGATGCCATCGGCCAGCGCGGCGACGTCGCCATAGTGATGGTCGACCAGGGTCTTGGCCAGCATGTGCGGGCCGGTGACGGTGAATTTCAGCGGCCGGGAGGCGATGGCGCGGGCCTGCCGGCAGGCGACCGGCAGGTCCAGCGTGCCGCTGCCGACCGGGCCGTCGACGACGCCGGGCGGCCGGGTGCGGAATTGCATGCCTGGCTGGCCGCGGAAGGCGAGCGCCTCGTCGAACGTGACGTCCGTGCGCACGCCGGCCATGGGGCGCACGAAATACTCAATCATGCCGTTGGTTTCGGGGTGGTTGACGTCGAAGCGGTAGAGCTCGCCGTCGCAGACCAGGTCGATGCCGGCCTGCTCCTGGGTGTGGATGACGACGCGGGTCGCGTCGATCACGGCCTGCTCTGACGGCAGCGCCGCGAGCCAGTCCGGGATCGGATAGGACCCGACGACCGTCGTCTTGATTTGTGCTTCGGCCATGCCGCACTCCCTAAGTATCCAATTGGTTACTTAGCATAGGCGTGGCGGTGACGTCAGGCGAGCGATTTGCTGGCGATCTCGTAGACGTCCTTCGACAGCGTCGGCGCGGCGAGGACACGATTCAGTTCCGCCCGCATCAGCGCCTGGCGGGCGCCGTCGAAGCGCCGCCAGCGGCCGAGCGGACCGCAGAGCCGGGCCGCCACCTGCGGGTTCATGGGATCGAGCTCCAGGACCCGGTCGGCCAGGAACCGGTAGCCGGCGCCGTCGGCGCCATGGAACCGCAGCGCGTTGCCGTTGGCGAAGGCGCCGACCAGCGCGCGCACCTTGTTGGGATTGCGGATCGAGAACGCTTCGTGGCCGAGCAGGGCGGTGACCCGGTCGAGCGTGTCCGGCAGCGAGGACATCGCTTGCACGGCGAGCCATTTGTCGATCACCACCGGGTCGCCGGCGAAGCGGCGGTAGAAGTCGTCCAGCGCCTCGGCGCGGGCCGGCTTGTCCTTGTCGCCGAGCAGTGCCAGGGCGGCCATGCGGTCGGTCATGTTGTCGGCGCCGTGATACTGCTCGGCGGCGAGCGCCAGCATGCCGTCGTCGTCGAGCGCGACCAGGTAGGCCAGCGCGCCGTTCTTCAAGGCCCGCTGGCCGGCCGACGCGGCGTCGGGCGAGAACGGCGCGTTGCTCCGGTTGCCGCGATAGATGGTCAGCAGCCGCTCTCCGAGGCGCTCGGCGATGGCCCGCCGCAGGGCCTGACGCGCGGCGTGAATGGCGTCGACGTCGACCACCTCCATCTGGTCGCCCAGATAGTCTTCGGACGGCAGGGCCAGGACCTGGGCGCGGAAGGCCTTGTCCTGGCCGTCGTCGGCGAGGCTCTGCGCCAGCGCGTCGATGAAGGCGGTGTCGGCCTCGGGCGTGCCGCCGGCCTGTATGCTGCCGACCATGCCGAGCAGCATCTCGGTCGCGTATTGCTGGCCCGCTTCCCAGCGGTTGAAGGGATCGGCGTCGTGCGCCATCAGAAAGGCGCGGTCGGCGGCGGTCTGATCGGACTTGACGGTCACCGGCGCCGTGAAGCCGCGGTTGACCGACAGCACCGGCGGCGTGGTGACGCCGGCGAAGCGGAAGGTCTGCTCGGCCGCGGTCAGGTGCAATAGCGGCTCCGACGTGGCGGCGCCGTCGATCTCGACGGTCATGTCGTTGCCCGTGGGGTCGAGCAGGCCGACGGCGACCGGAATGTGCATCGGCGCCTTGCCGCTTTGCCCCGGCGTGTCGGCCAGGTGCTGCGCCAGGGTCAGGTCGTAGGTCCGGGCGTCGGCGTCGTAACGGCCGCTGACCCGCAGCTCGGGCGTGCCGGCCTGGCTGTACCAGAGCTCGAACCGGGTGAGGTCCGCATCGTTGGCATCCGCCATGGCGGCGGCGAAGTCGTCGCAGGTGACGGCCTGGCCGTCATGGCGCTGGAAATAGAGGTCCATGCCGCGGCGGAAGCCGTCGCGGCCGAGCAGCCGGTGCATCATGCCGATGACCTCGGCGCCCTTCTCGTAGACCGTCGCGGTGTAGAAGTTGTTGATCTCGATATAGGAGTCCGGCCGCACGGGATGCGCCAGCGGGCCCGAATCCTCCTGGAACTGGCGCGCCCGCAGCGCGCGCACGTCCTGGATGCGCTTGACCGGCCGCGAGCGCATGTCGGCCGAGAATTCCTGGTCGCGGAACACCGTCAGGCCTTCCTTCAGGCTGAGCTGGAACCAGTCGCGGCAGGTGACCCGGTTGCCGGTCCAGTTGTGGAAGTATTCGTGCGCCACCACGCCCTCGATGAAGCCGTAGTCGGCGTCCGTCGCGGTCTCGGCGTTGGCCAGGATGTATTTCGAGTTGAAGACGTTGAGGCTCTTGTTCTCCATCGCGCCCATGTTGAAGTCGCCGACGGCGACGATGTTGAACAGGTCGAGGTCGTATTCCAGGCCGAAGCGCTCCTCGTCCCAGCGCATCGAGCGCTTCAGCGCGTCCATGGCATAGGCGCAGCGGTCCTCGTTGCCGTGCTCCACATAGATCCTGAGCGTGACGTCGCGGCCCGACGCGGTGGTGAACCGGTCCTCCACATGGGCCAGGTCGCCGGCGACCAGCGCGAACAGGTAGGCCGGCTTTGGGAACGGATCGTGCCAGACGGCCATGTGGCGGTCGTCCGGCAGCTCGGCGGTCTCCAAGAGGTTGCCGTTCGACAGCAGCACGGGATAGGCGGCCTTGTCGGCCCGCATGGTGACGCGATAGACCGACATCACATCCGGCCGGTCGGGGAAGAAGGTGATGCGGCGGAACCCCTCGGCCTCGCACTGGGTGCAGAAATTGCCCGAGGAGACATAGAGGCCTTCGAGCCGGGTGTTGGCCGCTGGATTGATCTCGGTCTCGACGGTGAGCGTGAAGGCGTCGGGCGGCGCGGCAATCGTCAGGCTCTCGTCGCTTAGCGCGTAGTCGCCGGGGCCGAGGTCGCGGCCGTCGATGGCGATGCCGCGCAGCGTCAGCTCGTCGCCGTCCAGCACCAGCGGCGCCGGGCCGCCGCCGGCGGCCGGGTTGCGCGTCAGTTCCAGTTGCGCCGTGACGCGGGTCGCCTCGGGGATCAGATCGAAATCCAGCGTGACCGTCTCGACCAGATAGTCCGGCGGCCGGTAGTCGGCGAGGCGGATGACGGCCGGTTGATCGCTCTGCATGACGGTGTCCCCACGGTGGCGCTGCGCTGGGACAATAGATAGGCGAGGGTGGGGAGGCGGTCTAGCGGGACGTGGCAAAATGGCCATCACCCTGTCGGGGCTGGCCGCGCATCTCAATTTCCCCTCTCCCCCCACTTGTGGGGGGAGAGGGTAGGGTGAGGGGGGGAACCGCGCGAAGCGCGCTTGTCGGAACTCAGGTCTTCGAGAACGCCGGGAGAATCAATGCGGATCTGCGACATCGCTTAAACTTGCATGGCCCAAGCCCTCACCCTCCCACGCGACTGACGTCGCGCGGGCCCCTCCCTCTCCCGCAAGCGGGAGAGGGGAAATCGCCTTCCGTAGCGATCTAATCGGAGCTCAGCCGGCTTTCGCTTCTTCCTCGTCGCGCAGGACCTTGCGGCGGATCTTGCCGGTGGCGGTCATGGGCAGGGCGTCGCGGAATTCGACGGCGCGTGGATACTGGTGGCCGGAGAGGCGCTGCCTGACGAAGTCCTGGATCTCGGCCGCCAGCGCCGGGCCGCCGTTCAGGCCGGCCTGCGGCACGATGAAGGCCTTGACGATGGTGCCGCGCACCGGATCGGGCGCGCCGATCACGGCCGCGAGCGCCACGGCGGGATGCTTGATCAGGCAGTCCTCGATTTCCGACGGCCCGATGCGGTAGGCGCCGGACGAGATCACGTCGTCCTCGCGGCCCTTGAACCAGAAGAAGCCGTCCTCGTCCTTGTGCGCCAGGTCGCCGGTGACGATCCAGTCGTCGAGATACTTGGCCGCGGTGGCTTCCGGGTTGCGCCAGTATTCCAGCAGGAACACCGGGTCGGGACCGCGGGCCGCCAGTACGCCCTCCGTGCCCGGCGGCAGCACGTTGCCGGCGTCGTCGATCACCTCGACGTCATGGCCGGGCAGCACCACGCCGATCGAGCCCGGCCGGTGCGCGCCGATGACGCTGCAATTGCCGGTCAGCAGATTGGCCTCGGTCTGGCCCCAGAACTCGTTGATGGTGAGGCCGAAGGTCTCGCGGCCCCAGTCCAGGCTCTCGCCGCCCAGGCTCTCGCCGCCGCTGCCGATCGAGCGCATGGCGAAATCGTGCCGCGCC
>JANQKO010000340.1 GCA_028281075.1 Alphaproteobacteria bacterium
AGCGTCACGGCGCTGTCGACGCAGCGGCCGGTGATGACGATGTCGCAGCCCCGGGCGAGCGCCGCGGCGATCGGCCGGGCGCCGAGATAGGCGTTGATCGACATCACCCGGTCGGGAAACGCGGCGCCGGAAAACATCTCGCGCCGGTCGGCAGCGCGGAACTCGGCCTCGCGCGGCAGCAGGTCGTCGCCCAGCACGACGCCGACCTTGACCTCGACGCCCGCTTCCTCGGCGACCCGCAGCAGCGCGTCGCGGCAGGCCAGCGGATTGGTGCCGCCGGCATTGGAGACGACCTTGATGCCGCGCGCGGCGATCTCGCGCAGCAGCGCCTTCATGGTCACCGAGACGAAGTCCGTGGCGTAGCCCAGCTCGGGCGACTTGGCCCGCTGGCGGGCCAGGATCGACATCGTGACCTCGGCCAGATAGTCGAACACCAGATAGTCGATGCCGCCGCCATGGACCAGTTGCGGCGCGGCGATCGAGGTGTCACCCCAGAACGCGCTGGCCCCGCCGATGCGTATCGATTTCGCCATCACCCGCAATCCCTGCCGCCGCCGTCGCCGGCACCATAAGCCGCCGCCGGCGTCAGTCAAACAATCGCGGCAGCCAGAGCACGAAGGCCGGCCAGACCGAGACCACGACGATGACGAACAGGTGGCTGAGGTAGAACGGCAGCGCGGCGACGATGGCGCGTTCGTAGGACACGCCGGCGATCTGCGCCGCCGTCATCAGCGTCATGCCGACCGGTGGCGTGATGTTAGCGACGTTCAGCGTCAGGATCATGACGATGGCGAAGTGCAGCGGATCGAAGCCGAGCTGCAGCATCGCCGGCACCAGCACCGGCGCCACCACGACCAAGGCCGGCAGCACGTCCAGCACCGTGCCGACCAGGATCAGCAGCAGGTTGACCAGCATGATCTGCACGATCGGATCGGCGCTGGCCGTGGCGATCAGCTCAGCCGCGTCGCGGGCGATGCCGGACCGGGTGACGAACCAGCCGAGCACGGTCGAGGTCGCCAGCAGAAAGAACACCACGCCGCTGAACCGCACGGTGGTGATCAGCGCCCGCAGGATCTTGGCCGGCGTCAACTGGCGGTAGACCAGGAAGCCGATGCCGACGGTATAGACGGCGGCGAAGGCCGAGGCCTCGGTAATCGTGGTCAGGCCGCTGAGGATGCCGCCCAGAATGATCACCGGCACCAGCAGCGCCGGCACCGTGCCGAAAAAGGCGCGCAGCGCGACGGCGAGGCTGGCGCCGCCATGCTTGGGGTAGCGCCGGCGCCAGGAAATCACGCCGCTGACCACGAGCAGCGCCGCCGCCATCAGCAGGCCCGGCAGGATGCCGGCCGCGAACAGGTCGATGACCGAAATGTCGCGCAGGATCGAGGCGTAGACGACCATGACCACGCTGGGCGGGATGATCGGGCCGATGATCGACGAGCAGGCGGTGACGGCGGCGCTGTAGTCGGCGTCGTAGCCCTCGTCCTTCATGGCCGGGATCAGCACCTTGCCGATGGCCACGGTGTCGGTGATCGCCGCGCCGGTGAGGCCGGCGAAGAACACGCTGACCGTGATGTTGACATGGCTGAGCGCGCCGCGAACCCGCCCCAGCATGGCGTTGTTGAAGGTGATCAGCCGCTCGGTCAGGCCGGCATAGTTCATCAGCTCGGCGGTGAAGATGAAATAGGGCACCGCCATCAGCACGTAGCCGGCGACACCGGAGAACATCCGGTCGGCGACGATGCCGAGGAAATCGACACCGCCGAGCGAGGCGGCCCCGGCGAGACCCGACATCGCCATGACCAGCGCCACCGGGGCGCCGATGACGAGCAGTCCCGCGAAGACCAGCAGCGCCGCCGTCACGGCGCCTCTCCGTCATCGTCGAAACGCGGCGTCAGCAGGTCGAGACCGCTGGCGAGATGAACCAGCAGGATCAGGCCGGTCGCCGGCACGCAGGCGACGACCCAGCGGTGATGCACCTGAAGCTGGTCGGAGACCATGTAGTATTGCGTCGAGTTGACGACGAACTCCCAGCCGAACCAGACCAGCAGCAGGCCGAACAGCGCCACCACGGCGAGCACGATGTAACGCAGCGCGGCCGCGAGCCCGGCCGGCAGGCGTTCGAGCAGCACCGCCATGGCGACATGCTCGCCGCTCTTGAAGGCGACGGTGATGCTGAGCATGCCGATCCAGGGGATGAACAGCCGCGCCAGCGAATAGGTCCAGCTCAACGCCGCGCCGGTCACGACCATATAGAAGAAGCCGATGAACGAGATCGACAGCATCGCCAGGACGAAGGCGACGCAGATGGCGATCACGCCGCGGTTCAGGCGATCGCTGAGGGCGCGGGCACGGCTTGACAACATGCTTGCGGAGAGATCCCGGGTGCCGGACCGGCCGAACGATGTCGGCCCGGCACCCGAGAGGGCTAGTTGCCGTAACGGGCCATGTTGGTCTTGTCGACCTCGGCGCTGATGCCGTCGACCTCGGCCCAGAGCTCATCGACCAGCTTGCCGTCGATGCCGAAATCCGTGGTGATCCACTGCTTCCAGGCCGGCCGGGCCAGCGCCGCCATCTTCTCCTTCTCGGCCGCGGCGAGGATGTGGCATTCCTTGAATTCCTTGCAGGACGCGCTCCAGCCCTGGACCGCGGCGAGCGCGGCAATGCCGTGCGAGATCTGCACCGCCTCGCGCGCGGAATTGACGATCACCTGCCGGTAGTTCTCGGGCAGGGTCTGGAACCACTTCTCGCTGACCATCCAGGAGATCGAGTTGTACACGTGGCCGCTCCAGGTGGTGTAGTCGTTGACTTCCCAGAGCTTGAAGGCGCGGCTGACGCCGGGCGCGTTGAACTGGCCGTCGGCGAGGCCGGTGCCAAGCGCGGTGACCACCTCGCCCCAGGGCAGCGGCGTCGCCGAGGCGCCGAGCGCCTTCATGGTGGCGACGTGGGCCGGGTTTTCCTCGACCCGGATCTTCAGGCCCTTGATGTCGTCGACGGTCTTGATCAGGCGCTTGTTGTTGGTGAAGGCGACGAAGCCGCCGCCGTCGTCGAAGGTGCCGAGAAAGCGCAGGTTGCTGGACTCGATGGCGCCCTTCATGAACTCCGCGTGCCAGGGGCCGTCGAAATAGGCCCGCGCCACGGCGTAGTTCGGAAACAGGAACGGCGTCGTGATGATCTGATACTCGCGATAGAAGGACGACATGGCGCCCGACGACATCACGGCCGACTGCAGGGTCTTGCCGACCTGGGCTTCCTTGCCGTTCTCGACCTCGGAACCGAGCGCGCCGCCGCCGAAGATCTGCACGTCGATGTCGCCGCCCGTCGCGGCCTCGACCAGCGCCTCGAAATGCACCAGCGCCGGATGTACCTCGTTGTTGGTCAGGTCCTCCGGCAGCAGGTGCGCGATGACCATCTTGTATTCGGCGGCCTGCGCCGCCGGCACCACCGGCGCCGACGACAACACCGCCGTCAGGCCGAGCGTCAGCGCGAACGCCACGGCGCCGGCACGCTTTTCTGTCCGTTGTTTTTTCCTTGCCAGGGTCATGGCGATCTCCCACCCGGTTCTGTTTTTCCAACAAAATTCGATTTGTCTTATGAAAGTATGCGCAAGCCGGACCGCACGGTAAACCGAATTCGACGGCGGCATGCAGCAGCGGCATGGCAGCCCTGCGGATTAATCGCTTCGCCATCCGCCGGCCACATACTAGGGGAGCGAGGCCGTTCTGACGGCGCACCTGTCCCGACGGAGAGCGACCCATTCCATCCGTTGTCGAGCGTTCCGCCCGGCCGCCGGCCGCGCACGAGCCCGACGGCCGCGACGTGCTGATCGGCATCGGCTTCATGTGCCTGGCGGTCTGCGCGCTGCCGGTGCTGAACGCGTCGGCCAAGGTACTGGTGCTGAGCTATCCCCTGGTTCAGGTGGTCTGGGCCCGGTTCGCCGGCCACCTGCTGTATGTGCTGGCCGCGTTCCTGCCGCGGCACGGCTGGCGCGTGTTCAAGTCGCGCAGCCCGATCCGGCAGCTCGTGCGCTCGGCGCTGCTGCTGGCCTCGACGGTCCTGTTCGCCAACGCCCTGCCCCACCTGCCGCTGGCGACGCTGTCGGCCATCACCTTCACGGCGCCGTTCGTCGTCACCGCATTGTCGGTGCCGATGCTGGGCGAGCGCGTCGGCATCCGCCGCTGGTCGGCCGTCGCCGTCGGCTTCGCCGGCGCGCTGATCATCATCCGGCCCGGCACCGACGCGGCCCATTGGGCCATGCTGCTGGTGATCGGCAGCGCGAGCTGCTACGCCGTCTATCAGATCCTGACCCGGCAGCTCGCCGCCGTCGACCGGCCGGAAACGACCATGGCCTATACCGCGCTGGTCGGCACCATCGCCATGAGCTTCGCCCTGCCGGCGCAGCCGACCTGGCCGACGGAGACCGTTCACTGGCTGCTGTTCGCCGGCCTGGGCCTGTTCGGCGGCCTGGGCCATATCTTCGTGGTCAAGGCCCTGCAATACGGGCCGGCCTCGGTGATCGCGCCACTGGTCTATGCCGAGCTGCTGGGCGCGACCCTGCTGGGCTACGCCATCTTCGGCGACTTTCCCGACGCCATGACGCTGCTGGGCGCGGCCATCATCATCGCCTGCGGCCTCTATATCGCCTACCGGGAAGGCGTGCGGCGGCGCGAAGGCTGAGCGGCGGGCCGGCAAGGCCATTCATCAGAACAAACCCTCGACCCGGCCCTCGGCGTCGATATGGATCGCTTCCGCCGCCGGCACGCGCGGCAGGCCGGGCATGGTCATGATCTCGCCGCAGATCACGACCAGGAACTCGGCGCCGGCCGACAGCCGCAGCTCGCGGACCGGCACGACATGGTTCGTCGGCGCCCCCTTCAGGTTCGGATCGGTCGAGAAGCTGTATTGCGTCTTGGCGACGCAGATCGGGAAATGGCCGAAGCCCCGCGCCTGCAGGTCGCGGAACTGATCGCGCACCTTCTGGTCGGCGATGATGTCGTCGGCGCCATAGATGTTGCGGGCGATGGTGCGGGTCTTGTCCCACAGGCTCATGTCGTCGGCATAGAGCGTGCGGAACTGCGAGCTGCCGCTTTCCGCCAGCTCCGCCACCCGCGCCGCCATGTCGGCGATGCCGGCGCCGCCGGCCGCCCAGTGGTTGCACTCGAAGGCCTCGACGCCGAACGCGGCGCAGTAGCGGCGCACGGCGTCGAGCTCGGCATCGGTGTCGGCGGTGAAGCGGTTGATGGCGACCACGGCCGGCACGCCATACTGGCCGACGTTGCGCAGGTGCCGGCCGAGATTGTCGAGCCCGGCCTCGACCGCGGCGACATTCTCCTCGCCGAGCGCGTCGCGGGCGACGCCGCCATGCATCTTCAGCGCCCGGATGGTGGCGACGACGACGGCGGCATCGGGCGCCAGGCCGGCCTTGCGGCACTTGATGTCGAAGAACTTCTCGGCCCCGAGGTCGGCGCCGAAGCCGGCCTCGGTGACCACGAAGTCGGCGAGCTTCAGGGCCGTCTTCGTCGCCATCACCGAGTTGCAGCCATGGGCGATGTTGGCGAACGGGCCGCCGTGGATGAAGGCGGGGTTGTTCTCCAGCGTCTGCACCAGGTTGGGCATCATCGCGTCCTTCAGCAGCACCGACATCGGTCCGTCCGCCTTCAGGTCGCGGGCATGCACCGGTTCGCGCGCGCGGGTCTGGCCGACGACGACGTTGCCGAGACGCCGGCGCAGGTCGGCGAGATCCGTCGCCAGGCAGAAGATCGCCATGACCTCGGACGCGACGGTGATGTCGAACCCGGACTCGCGCGGAAAGCCGTTGGCCACGCCGCCTAGATTAATCACCGTCTGGCGCAGCGCCCGGTCGTTCATGTCGACGACCCGACGCCAGCTGATCCGACGGGCATCGATGCCCAGACCGTTGCCCCAATAGATGTGGTTGTCGAGCAGCGCGGACAGCAGGTTGTGCGCCGCGCCGATGGGGTGGAAGCCGCCGGTAAAGTGCAGATTGATGTCTTCCATCGGCACGACCTGGGCGTAGCCGCCGCCGGCGGCGCCCCCCTTGACGCCGAAG
>JANQKO010000343.1 GCA_028281075.1 Alphaproteobacteria bacterium
CGGCCACGGCGGCGATGTCGATGATCTCCAGCGTCGGATTCGATGGCGTCTCGAAGAAGACGGCCGCCGTTTCCGGCCTCAGCGCGTCGCGCCACTGGCCGAGGTCGGTGCCGTCGACCAGCGTGGTCTCGATGCCGTAGCGCGGCAGCAGCTCGGTGACGATGTAATGGCAGGAGCCGAACAGGGCGCGGGCCGATACCACATGGTCGCCGGCCCGAAGCTGCGACATCAGCGCCGCGAAGACCGCGGCCATGCCGCTCGCCGTCGCGAAGCAGGCCTCGGCGCCCTCCAGCAGCGCCAGTCGCCGCTCGAACATGGTGACCGTGGGATTGCCGTAGCGCGAATAGATGAAGCCGGGATCGTCGCCCAGAAAGCGCGCCTCGGCCTGCTCGGCGCTGTCGTAGACGAAACCCGAGTTCAGATACACCGCCTCGCTGGTCTCGCCGTGCGGCGACCGGCAGAGGCCGCCGCGCACCATGCGGGTGGCCGGCTGCCAACATCGTTCGTCATTCAGTCCGCTGTCGATCGGTTCCATGGATTCGACCCCCATATTCGTCGTTGTCGCCGCGTCCCTCATTTCTGCGTCCAGGGCAGGCCCTCGGCCTTCCAGCCTTCCGTCGTCCCGCGCTGGCCCTGCCGGTCGCAGGGTCCCTCGAAGCCGTCGGCGACGTTGAAGCAGGTGCCGTAGCCCGCGGCCGTCAGGGCGACGGCGGCATTGCGGGAGCGGGCGCCGGACCGGCAGAGCAGCAGCACGGCGGCCGTCGGCGGAATGCCGGCCGCTCGGACCTGGTTCAGGAAATCGGGATTCGGCCGCATGCCGGGATAGTGCTGCCAGGC
Source organism: Alphaproteobacteria bacterium (assembly GCA_028281075.1). Classification (GTDB taxonomy): domain Bacteria; phylum Pseudomonadota; class Alphaproteobacteria; genus JANQKO01. The sequence continues at coordinate 838 of JANQKO010000343.1, forward strand.
GATGAAATGCGGCGTCTTGTCCAGGCGGCTCAGGTCGGGCCGGCCGACGAACTCCCACTCGGCCTCGCTGCGCACGTCGATCAGCACGGCGTCGGGATCGTCCGTCAGGCGGTCCCAGGCCTGCCAGGACGTGAGATCGCCGGCATAGGTCGTTCCGGTCTCTGCTTGGGTCATGGATCGTTCTCCCTGGCCTCAGCCGGCGCGGCGGACCGTGCCGTCCGCGCCGATGTGAATGCCGCACTCGATCTTGCCGCTGCCGGCCCAGCGGCCGGCGCGAACATCGTCGTCGCGCGTGACCGCGCGGGTGCAGGTGGCACAGCCGATCGAGCGGTAGCCGAGCGCCGTCAGCGGATGCGGCGGCAGGTCCAGCCGCGCGAACGCGTCACGGATGTCGGCCTCGGACCAGCGCGCCAGCGGGTTGATCTTGATCCGGCCGTTCGCCGCCTCGATCAGCGGCAGGCCGCCGCGCGGCCCGCCATGGAACCGCTTGCGGCCGGTGATCCAGGCCTTGAAGCCGGCGAGCGCGCGTTCCAGCGGCAGCACCTTGCGCAGGTGGCAGCAGGCATCGGGGTCCCGCCGCCAGAGGCCGCCGTCGGCGTCATGTTCCGCCGCGTCCCGCGCCGACGGCGCCGTTCGGCGTATGTCGGTCAGGGCGAGCCGTTCGCCGAGGGTCTCGACATAGCGCAGGGTCTCCGGGAAATGCCTGCCGGTATCGAGGAAGATGACCGGCGTCGACGGATCGATCTCGGCCACGAGTTGCAGCAGCACGGCCGCCTCGGCGCCAAAGGACGACACCAGCGCGGTGCGGCCGGGATACGCCTCGGTGAGGACCGCCCGCAGCAGCGCCGAGCCGTCCCGTTCGGCATAGCGCCGCGACAGGATGTCGGCCTGGCGGATCGCCGGATCGAAACGCAGCAGCATGCGCGCCGGTCTCCTAGTAGGCCCAATGGCCGGCGCAGGCGACCGACGGCGGATCGCCGGGCCCCGACGACGTGCCCGCAGCCGGCCGCCGGGGATGTGGCTTGCGCCGCAGCGTCGTGGCGGGCTTGCGCCGGTCGGCGGTCGGCTGGTACCAGACCGAAATTTCCCGCAAGGCTTCCTCCCACACGGCGGCGGCGCCGGTATCGGCCACCTCGAAGGCGTCGAAGCCGCAACGGTGCATGAACAGGAACTGGTCGCGCAGCACGTTGCCGACGGCCCGCAATTCGCCCTTGTAGCCATGGCGCTCGCGCAGCAGGCGGGCGTAGGAATAGGCGCGGCCGTCGTTGAATTTCGGGAATTCGAGGGCGATCACCTCGAAGCGCTCGATGTCCTCGGCGATAAGCGCCGGCGACTGGTCGCTGGCGAGCCGGATGCCGATCGGCGTGTTGCGCTGCCGGATACCGCCCTCGTTCGCCTGCCAGGCCTCGAGGCTGACGATCAGCGGCGCCGCCGTGCCGTCGTCCGCGACCTGCCAGGGATCGTCGGCCAGCTTTCCGTCCTTAATGAGCGGCATAGAGCTTCTCCTTGAAGGGTTGCAGACCGACGCGGCGATAGGTGTCGAGGAACTGTTCGCCCCGGTCCCGTTGTTCCAGATAGGTATCGACGATGGTCTCGACGGCGTCCGCGATCTCCTCGCCGGAGAAGGCCGGACCGACCAGGTCGCCCAGCGCGGCGTTCTCGTCGGCATTGCCGCCGAGCGTGACCTGGTAGTACTCGACACCCTTCTTGTTGACGCCGAGAATGCCGATGTTGCCGACATGGTGATGCGCGCAGGCGTTGATGCAGCCGGAGATGTTGAGGGTCAGCCGGCCGATGTCGTGCAGCCGCGCCAGGTCGTCGAAACGCTGGCCGATCCGCTGCGCGATCGGGATCGAGCGGGCGTTCGCCAGGTTGCAGTAGTCCAGTCCCGGACAGGCAATGATGTCGGTCAGCAGGCCGATATTCGCGGTCGCCAGCCCGGCCGTCCGCAGTTCCTGCCAGAGGGCGTGCAGGTCCGACAGCCTGACGTCGGGCAGGACCAGGTTCTGCTCGTGCGCGACGCGGATCTCGCCGAAGCCGTAGCGCTCGGCCAGATCGGCGACGACCTCCATCTGCTCGGCCGAGGCGTCGCCCGGCACGCCGCCCGCCGGCTTCAGCGAGATGTTGGCGATGGCGTAGCCCGGCCGCTTGTGGGCGACGACGTTGCTGCGCACCCACTGCGCGAAGGCCGGATCGGACCGGCGCTGCGCCTCGAAGGCCGGCGATGCGGCATCGAGGCGCTCGTAGTCCGGCGGCGCGAAATAGCTTTCGATGCGCGCGATCTCGTCGGCCGGCAGGTCCAGCGCGCCGCCACGGATCTCCCGCCATTCCGCCTCGACCATGTCGGCGAAGGTCTCGGCGCCGACCTGGTTGACCAGGATCTTGATGCGCGCCTTGTGGATATTGTCGCGCCGGCCGAGCTGGTTATAGACGCGCAGGATCGCTTCCAGATACGACAGCAGATCCTGCTTCGGCAGGAACGCGCGGATGGTCTTGCCGATGACCGGCGTGCGGCCGAGGCCGCCGCCGACCATGATCTCGAAGCCGGCCTCGCCGTCCGCGTTCCAGTGCATGCGCAGGCCGATGTCGTGCGCTCGCACGGCGGCACGGTCGCGCGGGGCGCCGGTGATGGCGATCTTGAACTTGCGCGGCAGGAACGAGAATTCCGGATGCAGCGTCGACCATTGCCGGATGATCTCGGCATAGACGCGCGGGTCCTCGATCTCGTCGGCGGCGACGCCGGCGAACTGGTCGGCCGTGACGTTGCGGATGCAGTTGCCGCTGGTCTGGATCGCGTGCATCTCGACGTCCGCCAGGTCGGCCAGAATGTCGGGCGCGTCTTCCAGCCTGATCCAGTTGTACTGGATGTTCTGGCGCGTGGTGAAATGGCCGAAGCCCTTGTCGTAGCGCCGCGCGATGTCGGCGAGCCGGCGCATCTGCCGCGCCGACAGCGTGCCGTAGGGAATGGCGACCCGCAGCATGTAGGCGTGAAGCTGAAGATAGAGGCCGTTCATCAGGCGCAGCGGCTTGAACTCGTCCTCCGTGAGCGCGCCGTCCAGGCGCCGGGCGACCTGACCGCGGAACTGGGCTACGCGCTGCCGCACGAAGCCGTGGTCGAATTCGTCGTAGCGATACATGGGCGGCCTCAGCGCCGGACGGCCCGGTCGCCGGTATCGGGCTGGATGCTGGGCCCCGAGGCGCGGATCGTCTCGCGCTGGCCCAGCGGCCGCACGGCGCCGGTCTCGACGGCCACGTCGAACAGGTAGGGCCCGACGACGACACGCCGGTCGACGTCGCCCTCGGCCGTCGCCAGGAGCGCCTTCGCGGCGTCGGCATCGTCGGCGACGGCGGCGTCGGCCAGGCGGTCGGACCAGCCGTTGTTGGCGGCCAGATAGACCACCTGGCCGTCGCGCAGGCGGTTGGCGGTAACGGCTTGTTGAGACATGGCGCGGATCTCCTTCACGAAGCGCGGGCGTGGGGCAGGGCGGGGGCAAGGGCCGTGCCGGCCAGGCGGACGACGTCGCCGATGACCAGCAGGGCCGGGCCCTCGATGAGATTGTCGACGACCAGCTCGCCGAGGCCGACCAGGCGGCCGCTGACCAGGCGTTGACCGGGCAGGGTGGCATTCTCGATGACGGCGGCGGGCGTATCGCCGTCCCGGCCGTGGGCGATCAGACGGGCGGCGATGGCGCCGGCGTTCGACAGGCCCATATAGACGACGATGGTCTGGTCGGACCGGGCGAGGGCGGCCCAGTCGACGTCGGGCTCGCCGTCCTTGCCGTGGCCGGTCACGAAGGTCACGGCCGAGGCATGGTCGCGGTGGGTCAGCGGCAGGCCGGCCGCCGCCGCGCAGCCGGTGGCCGCCGTGGTTCCGGGAACGACCGAGGCGACGACGCCGGCCGCGCGCTGGGGGTCGAGCTCCTCGCCGGCGCGCCCGAA